>JAYTIB010000775.1:0-3271 GCA_043732205.1 Schlesneria sp.
CTGAGCAAGTTTCCGATCGAACGTCTTGGTGAAGGTCCCATCGCGGGCCAGTACCTGATCGAGGATGTCGCGTCCCTGGGTGTCTCTTGCGGCAACCGGCAGACGCGGCTTGGAAACCGTATGGATCTTGTGCTCGGCCATCGACGCGGGCCCGACCTTTTCGTTGGTGAAGATCTGAGTTCCAGCGGGATGGTCGATGGCGAACAGTTTGATTTCGTCAAAGTATTCAATTTCCCACAGTTCGGCGGTCACACGGAGTTGATATTGGCCATCCTTCGCCCGCAGCTTAGCGCCGTCCACCTTGAGGTATTCCCATTCACGCCACGGGGCGACGACATCTTCGGCGAACTTCAAACCGAGCGGCGCGTTCCACAGCAGGTCCGTGAAGAACACGAATTTCGCGCCGTCCCACGTGTACAGATACGGGCAGGAACCGATCAGCTTCTGCTCTTCGTAGATCACCTGATTCGCGGCGGGAGAAACCCTGTTTTGCGGAACGCCGTTCGTCCACAGCACCCGCATGACGTCGGCGTTCGTGTTCGGTCCCAGACCGATGTGAGTCACCGTTCCCCGCACCACCCGGGCCTGATAGCCGGAGCCGGTCTTCACCTCAATCGTCGACCCGATCCCGGAGTAGTTGACCCGCTTGCTGTAGTTCTGTTCGTTCGGTTTGACTTGTTCCGCCACCAGCGTCACATCCAGCCAACCGTTGGCGTTGCCTCCGTCATTCGACCGCCAACCCGATGCGGCGGTCGACCCAACGAGCAGATCTTCATCACCATCGCGGTCGAGATCACAGACCGCGACCGCCGTGATGTCGTTCGACGCGCCGCCAGCATCAGCCGTCGAGAGCTTGGCAAACGTGCCATTGGACAAGCCGCGAAAGATTGTCGCGCCCCCGTCGGCCGTCACCACCAAGTCTCGAACACCGTCATTGTCAAAATCCAACGACAGGGCCTTGTCGACCGGTGCCTCGACAACTCGGATCGCACGCTTTGACGACACGACACCGGCGATGGTCGTCTGCGTCAGAACGGCCTGCACCCCGTTGGCACCGGCACCAATCACGCTCCACGAACCATTGCCGCCGATGTCTTCCACGAGCAGCGAATTCGATCCCTTCAGATTGGCGAAGTCACCATCGAGGTTCCGCCAGCGGAATCGTCCGTGCCGGAGGTTCTCCAGCAGTCCGAACCCCTCTGCTCCTGCGACCAGGATGTCGACATCGGTGTCGCGATCCCAATCGACAACGACGGCCGCCGTCGGACCAAAACTCTCCGGAAACAATTGGGATCGGGCGGTGATCTCGGCGAAGCTCCAGTTCCCCCGGTTCGACCACATCTGAATCCGGTTGCCTGCGATCGTCAGCAGGTCGAGATCACCGTCCAGATCGAGATCCGCGGGAACGACGGCTCGAACATCGCGTAGCGCTGCCATTGCTTCGCCAGCCGGCTTCTCGCGGAACTCCCGCTGCACGTCACCCGCCTGTTGAAGATTCTCGAACAGCTTGATTCCCGCCGGACCGAACGCGATCAGATCCGGATCGGCCAGCCCGCTGACCAACCCCTGCCTCAACTTCTCTTGCAGCTTGCGATCGACGTCGTCATCGAGATCCACCGCCAACAGTCCCTGAAATCCCTCCCCGATTTCCAGAGTCACCGTGGCCGGCTTCTCATCGGCGGACTTGGGCGCGAGCGGATACGTGATGACGATCCGGTCCTTGAGCAGCGCCGCACAGTCCGATTGAACATCAAGGTCAAAGTCCGCCGGCACCACATCCCGCGCGCCGGCGGGGATCGTCACCGAGCGACCGGCGACAGAGACGAACTTCACCGGAATGGCGCGCTCGGAAGTTGCCAACGGCAGATCCGCCCGTTCGTAAAACGAGGGGCCGTAATCAGGCAGCAGGTACTCCAACGAATTCAACCGGACATACCGGTCATCCCGGGCCGACTCCGAGACGATCAGATTCCGGATCGTGAACGACGTGCTGACCGCGACCGGCCATTGCTCGTCCGCGACAGCCTTGGCGAGCTTGTCGAGCATTGCTCCGACATCAAGGCGGGTGTTCGTCTTGATCACGTCGACAAACGGCGCGATCGTCTGCTTGGCGGCGGCCACGGTTTCTGCGACACCGGGCTCCTTCAGTTGAACCTGCATCACCAGCCAGTCCTTCAGCACGAACAGGTTGTCGGGTTCGAGTTCGTACGCTTTGCGCAGCGCCTCGACAGTCTCCTTCGCAGGGGATTCACCCGGTGCCGTCGGATTGAGTTGGTACAGTTCGTACCAGACCGGAGCTGACTTCGGCGCGAGTTCCGTGGCCCGGCGCAGGGCGATTTCCGCTCGTTTGTGATCCCCCTCGCGGACCGCGACCCGGGCGGCAAGAACCAGCGGGACATGCGAATTGGTTTCGATCACGTTCAGTTGGTCGGCCGCTTCCCGAGCCCGCTTCAAGGCCGCGGTCCGCTGCTCGACTTTCTGGGGATCGAGCGTCTCGATCTCCGTCTCACGGCAGATGGTCAGGTTCCGCGGACCAAACAAGTCGTCGGGCAATCGGCGGATGATCTCCAGCAGCAACGGCTCCGCCAGTCGGAACTCGTGATTCTCCAGATGTCCGAGGGCGCGGTTTCGCAGCGCGAGCAGTTCCAGCGACTCGTGTCGCGTCAGCTTCTTGGTCCCCTTGTTCGTCCCGTTGGCACCCCCCTGGTCCGGTCCGGGCCCGCCATTGTCCCGCAGGAAAAAGAACATCCCAACCAGCGCCGCGGCGACGATGACAATCAGCGACACCGGCAACAGCCACGGGGCGCGGGATGTTGGGTTCGGCGGTGAGTGGGGCATGAGAGGCAGACCTTTTCCGAAAGGAGTCCCCGGCAGAGCGAGGCAATAGTTTTGAATTGAGACCGTCTGACAATGCTCTTCGTTTAACCGCGTGGGCAACGCCCCGCGCGCGTTGCGACGTCTGTCATTGACACGCGGGGCGTTGCCCACGCGGTTAAACGAAGCTGCTGCGATCACGACCGCTACTGCAGCAGGCTCCGCTTCAACACCTCTTGGGCTTGGGCGAAGTACGGTTGCCAGACGATTTCCGGACTGCGATTCTTGAGGCAGTCACGCACCTTCTGCAGCGTGTTCCGGGCCATGTGCGGGCAGCGGTTGCAGGCGCACGTTTCTCCAGTCGAAGTCATGATGCCGGGGACGGGGATGTATTCGTGCTGCGGAGCGGACTTCATCAGCGGGTGGATCATGTTCGCTTCCGTCGCCACGAGAAACG
>JAYTIB010000776.1:0-8539 GCA_043732205.1 Schlesneria sp.
GAAGAACTTGCCGTAGAAGCCACCCAGCGGCGGCAGTCCGACCAGGCTGAACAGGCAGATCGCCATGCAGATCGCCAACAGCGGCGACTGGTGGATCAGGCCCTTGTAATCGTCGATCTCTTCGCTGAACGTCTGGTTGCGGATCAGCGCGACAATCGCGAACGCGCCGAGATTCATGAACAGGTAGACCGCCAGATAATACAGCAGTCCCTCGATCGCCCGGATCATTTGATCGGAAGTCGCCGCGTGATCCGTACCCATTGTCGACCGCAGCACCAGCAGCGCCGAGATCGCCATCAGCATGTAGCCAGCATGGGCGATCGTCGAATAGGCCAGCAGCCGCTTGGCGTTCGTCTGCGAATAGGCCGCCATGTTTCCGAACGTCGCCGTGATCACCGCCAGTGTTCCGAGACCCAGCCCCATCATCAGCGACAACCCCTGGATGACCCCCGTGTCACTCCCCGTGACGGCCATCGAGAAGCGGACGAGCAGCGCGAATGCCGCCGCCTTGGAGGCGATCGACAGGAAGCCGGCCACCTCGGCTGACGCTCCTTGAAACGCGTCCGGGCACCAGAAGTGAAACGGCACGACCGACAACTTGAACGCGAAGCCGACCGAGATCAGCAGCATCGCCAGAATCGTGATGCGGGCACCGGGGTGCGACATGCCGAATCCCGTGGCGAAGATCGACTGCAAACGGTGGCCGAGTTCCCCGAATTCCGCCGTCCCCGTCAGACCGGCCAGCAGGCTGATCCCGAACAACATCACACCCGCGGCACCGGCTCCGTAGACGACGAACTTCAGCGACGCCTCGCTGCTTTGTCGGCGACCCTTCAGGAAGCCGGTCATCGCATAGCTGGGAACACTCGCCATCTCGACACCGAGGAACATCATCAGCAGATGGTTGGCGCTGCTCATCACCATCATGCCGACCACCGCACCGCACAGCAGCGTGTAGAAGTCAGGCGCGTCTTCGCGGTCGGGGATACCGCTGAGCACCGTCAGCGCGATCACGAACACCAGGAAGAACAGCAGGAACCCGCGGAAGAAGACGGAGAATACATCGTGAACGGCCAGCCCCGTGAACAACTCGGCCGGCCCGCCCGCGAAGGGGGTGCTCAACAAGTTGATGGAACCAGTCACGGCGCCCCAGAAACCAGAGTCGTGCGGTTCCATCCCCGCACCGGGCAAAACGCTCAACGCGTTGAACTGCAGGATCACAACCACGAACGCGGCGAGACTTCCGAGCAGCGCGAACCAATGGGTCGGCAGGCACTTGTCGGCGCCCGTCAGCCGGGCCAGCAGCATCAGCACGATGGAGCCGCACAGAATCAATTCGGGCAGGAACAGCACGAGCGAGGTCCAGGTCGAGACCTGCAGCGCTTCGCCCCCATTGAGGAACTGCCGAAAGAGCGACTCAAATCCCATGACGTTTTCATCCCGCCGGCCGAAGACCGGCCCGTTGCCACCCACCACCCGCGATGCCATCACGCGGACAATGATCGAGTTGTATTACCGCGCCTGCGTCGTCTGCATGGACGCCCCCGCACCGTGGTGCGTGTCATACGTCCGGGACATGCTCTGCACCAACGCCGTGACCGACTTGTCCATCCGGCTGAACAGATAATTCGGGAACACCCCCAGCAGGACGGCGAACACCACCAGCGTGTAGGCGATCGACTTCTCGCGGCCCGTGAACGGGGTGATGGCTTCCGGATGCGGACCCTTGTATTCGGGCCCCAGGTACACCCGCTGCATCGTCCACAGGATGTAGCCGGCGGTCAGGATCACTCCCGAGGCGGCGATGATCGCCAGCAGCGGATCGTAGTTCCAGCAACTGAGCACCGAGAAGATTTCGCCCACGAATCCGCACAGCCCCGGCAGACCCAGTCCGGCGAAGAAGATCACCGCCGCCAGGCCCGAGTATTCCGGCATCAACTGGGCGATGCCGCCGAACTTGTTCAGATCGCGGTGATGCACGCGGTCGTACAGGACGCCGACCATAAAGAACATGCCGGTCGACGAGATGCCGTGGGCGATCATCTGGAACATCGCCGCGTTGATCCCCATCGACCAGTAGTCGCCACCAAACGTCTTGCCGTCAACGATCCGCCACACGGCCAGGCCGACCAACACGTAACCCATGTGACTGACTGAACTGTACGCGACCAGCCGCTTGAAGTCGGTCTGGGCCATCGCGGCGAACGCACCGTAGATGATGCTGAACACACCGAGCGCCACGAGGAAATACGCGGCATACTGGGCGCCGTACGGACAGAGCGGGAACGCGATCCGGATGATGCCGTATCCCCCCATCTTCAGCAGCACGCCGGCCAGGATCATCGAGATCGGCGTTGGGGCCTCGACGTGCGCGTCGGGCAACCACGTGTGGAACGGGAACGACGGCAGTTTGATCGCGAACCCGATGAACAGCATGATGAACGCCGCCAGTTGCATCGTCTCGTCGAACCGCGGCGCCTGTCCCTTCCCCGCCGCGATGTTGGCTAGTTCAATCAGATCGAACGTGCGGATGGGGATGCCGCCGGCGGTGAGGTGCGTGCTGTTGAAGTAGAACATCAGCATGGCGATCAGCATCAGTACGCCGCCCGCCAGGGTGTACAGGAAGAACTTGATGGCGGCGTACTCGCGGCGCGGTCCGCCCCAGATGCCGATCAGGAAGTACATCGGCAGCAGCATCACCTCCCAGAAGACGTAGAACAGGAAGAAATCGAGCGACAGGAAGACCCCCATCATCCCGGTTTCCAGCAGCAGGAAGAGCATCATGTAGCCCTTCACGTGCTTGTCGATGCTCCACGACGCCAGCGCGGACAGCATCGTGACCAGCCCGGTCAAAACCACCAGCGGCAGGCTGATGCCGTCGACGCCGAGCGAGTAATTCACGTTCCAACCGGGGATCCACGGAATACTGAACCGGTGCTGCATCCCCCCCTGCGTGATGTCGAAGCTGAACCACAACTGCAGCGTCAGCACGAACGTCAGCGCGGTCCCCAGCACCGTCCAGTAACGCATGCTCTCTTTGTTCTGCGCATCGAAGAACAGCAACCCGAGAGCCCACACCGCCGGCAGGAAGACAATCGCGCTCAGCAGGAATTCCGAACTAAACATGGTGTTCTCAATCTCTTGAAACGCCGACCGGTGTCCCCGGTCCAACGGAAAAACCCCTCACGAAATCCCCACCCCGCCACGCTACCGTGGCACCGATGTGAACAGCACGCCGAACAGGACGACGACCCCGACCGCGATCCACATCACGTATTGCCGCAGCCGGCCCGTCTGGACCACCCGCAGTGAAAACCCGACCGAGCGGGTCACGCTGCCGACCATGTTCACCAGACCGTCGACCATGGTCTCGTCGAACAGACGATCCCAGCGCGAGACCAGCACGGTCACCGAAGCCGAAGCATGCAGGATTGCGTCCAGAACGTTCTTGTCGAAGTCCACACACCACGCCGACACGATGTGGACCGGGCGGACAAACATCGCGTCGTACAGCACGTCAAACCGCCATTTGTCGACCAGAAAATCGTAGACGCCGGGGAATTGGCGGCGCAGGTCGCCGGGATCAATCATCCGCGCCCCGTACATGATGTAGGCCAGGATTGAACCCGCGAAGGCCGCGATCAACGCCAGCAATCCCGCCAGACCATGGACCCCATGCACGTCGCTGTCGTGTCCCTGATGGCTGGGAAGCGTGACCCGCACCGGCCCGACGGAGGCGACTTGCTCGGTGGCCGGAACGGTTTCGCTGAACGCGATCATCCGGTACAGCGGACCTTCTTCACCGGGGCCACTGGTCAGGAACCAACTCCAGCCACACGTCGCGGCGAGCACGGCCAGCGCGATCAGCGGCAGAGTCATCACCAGTGGCGATTCGTGGCAGTGGTCGTACACGTGCTGGTCGCGCGGCTCACCGTGGAACGTCAGGAACCACAGGCGGAACATGTAGAAAGCGGTGATGCCCGCAGTGACCAGCGGTGTGAGGAACAGCAGGATGTGGACCGGGTTCAACTCGGAGTACGCCAGCGCCGAGGCCACGATCGCGTCCTTCGAGTAGAAGCCCGAGAACCCGATGTTGGCGACCGGAATCGCCAGTCCCGAAATCGCGATCACGCCGACCAGCATGGTATAGGCGGTGATCGGCATCTTGCGCTTCAGGCCTCCCATCCGGGGCATCTCCTGAACGTGATGGCATCCGGCGATCACGCTTCCCGAACAGAGGAACATCAGCGACTTGAAGAACGCGTGCGTCACCAGGTGGAACAGGCCGGCCCCCCAGCCCGCGACGCCGATCGCCAGCATCATGTACCCGAGTTGGCTGATCGTCGAATAGGCCAGCACCCGCTTGATGTCCGTCGCGACCAGCGCAATCGTGGCGGCGATGAACAGCGTGATGCAGCCGACATAGGCGATGACCAGCAGCACCTCCGGCGTGAACACCGGATAGAACCGCCCCGCCAGATAGACACCGGCGGCGACCATCGTCGCCGAATGCACGAGTGCCGACACGGGCGTCGGCCCCTCCATCGCGTCGGGCAACCACGTTTGCAGCGGGAACTGGGCACTCTTGCCGATGCAGCCCGCGAAGATGCCGCAACCCGCCGCGATCAGCAGCAGGTAACTGATGGTCGACGGCTTGCCGTCCCTTTCGAGCCGGTGGCCGTGCGCGTCGCGCAGGTAGACCTGCCCGCCGTCTTCAGAGACATCCAGCGCCCCATCGTCGCCGCGGACCATCGTGAACAGGCCGGGCTCGGAGGCGGTGTCGGTCACGGTGTCCGCGAACTGGAACGTTCCGCACCATGTCCACAGGATCATCAGGCCGATCAGGAAACCGAAGTCGCCCACTCGGTTCATGATGAACGCCTTGTTGGCGGCGTTGTTGGCCGAATCGCGTTCGATGTAGAAGCCGACCAGCAGGTAGCTGCAAATCCCCACCAGTTCCCAGAAGACGAACACTTGGAAGATGTTCCCCGCCAGAACCAGACCGAGCATCGAGAAGCAGAACAGCGACAGATAAGCGAAGAACCGGTGGAACCGGCCCGGACGCGCGAAATGTCCGTGGCGGGTGTGGACCTGGTGGTCCTCATACTCCTCGGTCAGTTCTTCCTTCATGTAGCCGATGGCGAACAGGTGGATGCAGGTCGCGATGAACGTGACCATCGTAAACATCACCAGCGTCAGGCTGTCGATGTACCAGTCGAGCGAGACCTTCAGCGCGCCGAACTGGGCCAGCTTGTAGAACGTCCCCGAGAACGCCTTCGGTGCCGCGGCGTGCGACTCCTTGTGCTTCCCAGCCGGCTTGTGCTTGTCGTCGGCACCGTGCTTGTCAGCCGCGCCGTGTTTGTCCGGCGCACCATGTTCCTGCGGGGCGTGACCGGGGGCGGCGTGGGCCACGGCCGAAGCCGCGTCGGCAGATTCAGCCCCGGCGTGGGGCTCGGGAGCCCCGAGTTGGGCTTCGTCCGCCTGATCCGTTGCTTCGTCGGCGTGTGCCGCGTGTTCGTCCTTCAACACGGCCCACTCGGTGGAACAGCCCCACACGACCAGCGCGGACGCGCTGCACACGAAGCCAATGCCGATGCAGGCCACCGCGCACAGCGCCGCCGTCCTGCTCAGGCGGTGCGACCAGCGGAGCCAGTAGATTTCGGCGACGAACCCGGCGAGCGGCAACAACCAGGCCACCGTCAACAAGTTTCTCAGCGTTTCGCCGGTGGAGTCCATAATGCTTCGTTGAACGACAGAAAAAGTTCAAAGCCCGTAGCACGGACGCCTCGTCCGTGATTTCCAGTTGGAATTCGCTCGGACGAGGCGTCCAAGCTACGCTTTTTAACAGGCACTCAGCCCTGCAGTTCGTTGCCCCGGTCCACATCGATCGTCAAGTGATTGTTGTAGTAGTTCAGGGCGATGGCCAACGCGACGGCCGCTTCGGCCGCGGCCAGTACCACCACGAACAGCGCCGTCGCCTGTCCGTCCAGACCGAGCGGCGTGTAGCGCGCAAACGCCACGAAGTTGACGTTGGCACCGTTCAGCACCAGTTCCACTCCCATCAGCACGCCGATGCCGTTGCGCTTCGTCGCCATGCAGACCACGCCGCAGACGAACAGCACCGCGCCGACAAACAGATAGGCTTCCAGCCCGACATCGTCCATTCAATTCACCCCTGCTTCCCGCCGTGAAGCCGGCCCGAAACCTGAATTACAGTTCCGTTCCCGAGCCGGGAGTCACCCGGCGCTTGGCCCGTGCCAAGTACGCCGCACCAATCAACACGACCAACAAATGGATCGAGATAATCTCGAACGGCAGCAGATAGCCCGAGGCCAGCGGCTGGTTCGACGGTTGATTCAGATTGCGATCCGGCCGCAGCCCGTAAAAGCTCAAACCCAGCGGACGCAGTGTCCGCCCGGACTGTCGTCGCGCCTCGACCGCCGCCATCGACCGCTCGGCCTCTGCCTTGGATTCGATCGCGTCCGCCAAGGCGCGCTTCGCCTCGTCGGCCTTCGACTTGTCGGTCTTCGACTTGTCGGTCTTCGCCTTCGACAGACCTTCCTTCGCATCACTTTCCGCTTTGGTCGCATTCGCCAACTGAAGTTTGAGGCGGCCGTCTTCTTTCGCATCCGCGATGGCGGGCGAGTCACCCGCCTCCGGAATTCGCTTCGAAATATCCGCCCAATCGACCGAGCCGATCGCGAACACGAGCACGCACAGCAGGATCAGCCCGACACCACCACCCAGCATCGTTTCAGCCGGCGACGTTTGGACGCGGATCGTGTGGCCGCTGGCTGTCAGCATCACCCCGAACACCAGCAGCACGACCGTGCCGCCGACGTAGATCAGCAACTGTGCGGCCCCCAGAAAGTCGGCGTGCAGCAGAAAGAACAGCGCGGCCACCGAACCGAGCGACACCACCAGCCAGAACGCCATCCGCACGATGTTCTGAGTCGCCACAACCGCCACGGCACCGCCGCACGTCAGGATCGCGAAGACCCAGAACAGCAGCCCCTTGGTGCCACCCACCGCGGTCGCCGACGCATCCGCCTGGTCGTACAGGAACCGCGCGCCACCCAACACGAACAACAGCACGAACAGACATCCGCCGGCGACGAGCAGGCTCAGCAATTTCAACGCCGGGCTGCGCAACACGACAAGACCCGCGACGCCGGCCAACATCAAAATCGCAAACAGCAACACCAGCAGCAGTGTGGTCATCGTGCCACCTCCGAACCGCCTTGGGCGAGGGTGGACGAAGCTGGGACGGCTGCGGGAGTAGGCGACGTCGCGGCCACCGACTTGAGCGCCGGGCCAAGGAACACGGGGCGATGCAGCCCCGAAGAGGCCAGCACCAGCGGCCACAGCACCGCACCGAGAAACAGGAAGCAACTGATTGGCACCAGGTACTTCAGGCAGGTCGTCATCACCTGATCGATGCGCAACCGCGGCAGCGTCCAGCGCACCCAGATTTGCAGAGTCACCAGCAGCGACGCCTTGATCACAAACACATGCGCGCCGAACAGGTTGCCGATATAGGCCCCCAACCCGAATCCCTGCACGGGAAAGTCCGGCCACCAGGTTCGCAGCGAACCGACGATCGCTTCGGGAATCACGATCCCCGTTTCCCAGCCACCCAGGAACAGCAGCACCGCGATGCCGCTGACCGCGAACATGCTGGCATATTCGGCCAGAAAGAAGATCGACCAGCGGAAGCCGCTGTATTCGGTGTGAAAACCGGCGACCAGTTCGCTCTCCGCCTCGGCCAGGTCGAACGGGGCGCGCTTGACGCTCGCCGTCGCCACCGTGAAGTAGCAGAAGAAGGCCAGGAACGCGAACGGATCGTGGAAGATGAACCAGTTCCAGAACCCGCCCCCCTGCATCCTCCCCACGACCTGCAGGTTCAACGAACCGGCGATCAGCAGGGGGATCAACGCGCAGATCGCCATTGGAATTTCGTAGCTCACCATTTGGGCCGCTTCACGCATCGCGCCAAACAACGCCCACTTCGAACCGCTGGAATATCCCGCCAGGATGATCCCCAACACTTCCAACGCCATCAGGGCCAAAATTAGGAACGCCCCGCACTCGGCGGCCACACCCACCCAGCCATCGGCGACCGGCAGCACCATGAACGCCGCGAACGACGCAACGCCGGCCAGATACGGTGCCATGCGGAAGACGACGCTGTCGGCGTCCTTGGGAATGAGGTCTTCCTTTTGAATCAGCTTGATGCCGTCCGCGATCGTCTGCAGCCAGCCGAATTTCCCGCCGACGCGGGTCGGACCGAGACGATCCTGGATGCGACCGGCGACCTTCCGTTCGAGCCAGATGTAGAAGACCGGCAACCCCGCAAAGAGCTGCAACAACAGCGCGGCGTGGATCAGCGCAGCCAGCAAAAATGCCACGAGCGCCATCAGTTCCGAGTCGCGGCCCGACTGCAGAATGTTGGCGATGAATTTTTCCAGCGTCAGTACGGCAAGGGGGCCGTTCATTCGGTCACTCGTGTAGGCGTACAACAACAGCGCAGGCGTCCAGC
>JAYTIB010000777.1:0-3264 GCA_043732205.1 Schlesneria sp.
GGCGAGATACGCGGTCTGGTCCGCGGTGATGGCCGTGATGTAGGCGGTGTCCGCCGCCACGCAGGCATCGCGTTCGACGTTGGCCGCGAGTTGCAGCGCGTCGTACGCCGTCTGCGCGTCCGCCTTCACGGCGAGCTGGAACGTGCCGAGCGTCACCGCTGCGGAGCCGGTCGATGAGCCGGTCATCGAGCCGCCCGTCGAACCGCTCATCGAAGACCCGGGCATCGCGCCGGGCATCGCACCTCCGGTCGTCGTGGTGTTACCCGTCGTCGTCCCGGTCGTCGTGGTGCCGGTCGTCGTGGTGGAACCGACCGGCGCGCCGAACGCCTCGGCAACCCACTTCGTGTACTTGGCCAGCGCCTCCTTCGCGGCGGTTTCGAATTTGGATTCCGCGAGATTGACCGACGTTTCCAGTGCGCCCTCGTCTTCGGTCACGGCGGCGACCAGATCATCGTGCGCGCCGTGGATGCTGTGGTCATACGCGGTTTGGGCCAGCGCGGCGGTCGTGTCGTAATCGGCCTGGGCGTTGTGAATGGCCGTCTGCTCGGCGACATCGGCGTTGTGCAGGTCCGTACCGAGGTGCGTGGTGGCATTCTCGTCGCCCGTCGTCAAATCATTGGCCGCGGTTTGAGTCGCCGTGTTGTAGCCGTTCATCGCCGTCGTCGATTGGCCTTGAAGATTGGCGCGGGCCGCGGTGATCGCGTCATTCAACGCCGTGTCGGCCAACGCCAGCGCCGCGGTGAATGCCGGGTCGGTGAAGGTGGTCACGTACGCGGTGCCCGACAGTCCGGTCAGCAGCGCATCGCGCTGACTGACCGCCGTCGTCAGCGCCGTGGAGAACGACGACGCGACTCCATCGGTCGCCGTCCCGAAGAGTGTGACCGCCTGATCCGCCGCCGCCGTCAACGCGGCCTCGGTCTGCTGATAGGTCGTCTCGAAGGCGGTCGAGGCCCCCGTCACCGCCGTGTTCCAGCCCGCCTCGGTCGCAGCCATCTGACCGGCCGCCGCCGCTTGGGCCGCATCGTGCGCCGCGACGAGCGTGGCCGCGGCCGAATCGAGCGCCGACGTCGCCGCGTCAACCGCCGCCTGATGCTGTGCCTGATACAGTTGATCGGCCGCGCCGGCTGCCGACACCAACGTCTCCTGTCCCGAGGCAATCGCGGTCGCGGCGGCATCGAGTCGCTCGGTCAGCGCCTGCTGATACGCGGTGTCGGCCGCCTTGATCGCGTCGACCGCCTTGTCATGTCCGGCGTTGACCTTCTCATCGAGTTTCTTTTGGGCCGCCGCCAGCGCGTCCGCATGCTTCTTCTCATCCGCCGCCTGCTGCTGCTTCAGCTTGGCCTGCGCCGCCGAGATCGCGCCGCCAAACTTGGCCTGGCCCGCCGCCAAGTCCGCCTGAGCCTTCGCCGCTTGATCGGTCAACTGCTGCATCTGCTGTGCAAGCGTCAGCGGACCCCCGTCACCGGAATCACCCGCCGTGACCGTCAGCCAGATCGTCCCCGTCCCGTGGTCGCCATCGGCGTCGCTGACCGTGTACGTGAGGGAGTCCTGCCCCACAAACTCGGGATTGAGTTCGAACGACACGCTGGCGTGACTCAGCGGGTCGTTCGGGTTCGCCCACACAATCTCGGCGCTGCCGGCGGCACCCGACTGAACCGACGTGATCGTCAGCCCGCCCGCCGAACTGGAGTCGTTGCCCAGGACGTCCCACTCGAACGACTGCGCTTCGTTCGGCGACGCCTGCATCTGAAAGCTGTCATCACCCACCGTCACCGCGCTCAGCAACTGTCGAGGTTCCAGCCGTTCAATCGCCGCGACATGCGAATAGTTTCTCACCCGACGGCGTGGCCGCGAGCCGCGTCTCACTCCAGCCCCCCCGTTTCGCCAACTTGAACAATCCAGACGCCAACCGGCCGAGCCAATTCGACAGGACCATGATCGATGTTCCTCAGAGAGTGGAGTGGCGAGTGCGGCAATGACTTGTTGACCGAAGCGTGGCGATCATTGCCATGACAGCGAAACTACGACAGACCAGCGCAGCATACATCACACCAGAGCGGCGAGACGGGCGACACGGTATCGCGGACGTGCAGAACAATGCAAGCGTGTCACTGCCAACGGCAGCGACGAGCTTGCTGGCGACCCCGATCCGGTGCGGGATTTGAATCTCATTCTGCATTGTGCCCACGCTCTGGCGAGCGTGGCTACAACCCCGCGACGGGGCGTTGACGCAGCGCTACTTGATCGCGTCGACGATCACCTGCTGCACATCGCGGCGGATGTCCGAGGCGTCGCCGTTGGCCATGCCGACGCGCTGGATCAGCAGAATCACGTACAGATCTTGGTCGGGGTCGATCCAGCCCTGGGTTCCGAACGCGCCGCCGTGGCCGAACGTGCCCGATGACAACATTGCGTGAACACCTTTGGGCTGGCGGGTCACCTGCCAGCCGAAACCCATGCCGATGTTCGGGGTGAAACCGGCGGTCAGGTCGCCGGTCTGGTTCTTTGTCATTTCGGCGACGCTCTTCTCGGACACGATCCGCAGTTCTCCGATCGCGCCGCGCAGCAGCATCAGTTGGTACAGCCGGGCCAGATCCTCCGCGGTCGAATAGAGGCCCCCCGCCGGGATCGGATGTCTGGCTCCCTTCGCCGGTCCGAGCAACTGATACGGGACGTGATGAAGTTGGGCGTCCTTCAATTCATACAGGCCGGCCAAACGGGCGAGTTGTTCGCTGTTGGGATAGAAGGTGGTGTCGCGCAGGCCAAGCGGTTTGAAGACGCGGTGTTCCAGAAAGCCTTCGAAGGACTCGCCGGAGACGACCTCGACGATCCGGCCGAGGACATCGATCCCCGCGTTGCAATAGGCCCACTTCGTGCCGGGTTCAAAGTCGAGTGGCCGTTGCGAACTGATCGCCGCCGCCTCGCCCAGCGTCAGATGCCGCCGGAAGTAAAGGTCCGAGATCCCCTCGGGGAAGCCGCCCGGCAGGCCCGACGTGTGCGTCAACAGATCGCGCACGGTGATCGGTCGTGTCGGCTTCTTGAGTGTGGTGGTTCCCGTCTCCTTGTCGCGGCCGGAGACGATCAACTGCCCCTTGAATTCAGGCAGATGTTTCTCGACGGGATCTTCGACGGACAGCTTGCCGTCGTCGACGAGGAGCATGATGGCCAGAGCGGTGATCGGCTTCGTCATGGACGCGATGCGGAACGTCGCGTTGGGGAGCATCGGCAGATTCTGTTCGCGATTCTGGTGGCCAGCCCACGAGA
>JAYTIB010000778.1:0-3258 GCA_043732205.1 Schlesneria sp.
TGCCGGTGACGTCGCGTCCGGTCGAAGCGTTCATGGAGCTTCTCGCCGCGTTGGTCGCCGAGCGAGTCCCCGTCGACCTGTCGTACCTGTATGGTCAACATGCCCCGGGCGGGGGACATCAGACACACAATGCGCCGTCGCCGCGCGACGTGGTGACACGAGTCGGCGGCCTTCCCTTCGAGATCCCGCCGCCGCCCGGTGGCTGGCGGTTTCAGGCGATCCCGGCACCAACTTCCGACATTGAACCACCCCTCAACCTTTGGGATCAGTTCCAACTCATGACCGATCACCGCACGCAAGCTCATGAATCGTTTCTGCGGTTGTCCGCCCGGTTCGAACAACTGGCCGCGGAACAACTCGCACTGCTGGCGCGAGCCGGCGCGACCGTGTCATTGGAGGCGACCGCATCATTGGCGACGACCGCTCGATTGCGGACGGTGGATTTTCCTGTCCCCTCTCCCACGCCTGTCTTTCCACAAACGAACACAGCGGGGGAGAGGGTTAGGGTGAGGGGGCTGAGTGGCGCGGACGCTTTCAACTCCATCGGGATTCCAGAAGACAGAAGAACCCCTCAATCTAACCCTCTCCCCTCCAAGGCGAGGGGAGAGGGGACAGGAGAAGAACCCCTCTCCCGTCCGCCATCCGACCTCCGCCATCGCGTTTCGCCCCCCCGTTCCCTGTCGCGCGACGAATGCCTGACGTTTGCCATCGGCAGGATCGGCGATGTGCTCGGGGAGATGTTTGCCGGGATCGACGCGCATCCCACACGTGTCCGGCTGCCCGACGAACCGCTGATGCTGGTCGATCGAATTCTGTCCATCGAAGGGGAACCGCTGTCGATGACATCGGGCCGGGTTGTCACCGAGCATGACATTCATCCCGGTGCCTGGTATCTCGATTGCGACCGCATCCCGACCTGCATCGCGGTCGAATCGGGTCAGGCGGACTTGTTCCTGTCGGGCTGGCTCGGCATCGATTTCGAAACGAAGGGTGTGGCCAGCTATCGGTTGCTTGATGCCGTCGTCACGTTTCACGATGCCCTGCCCCAGCCGGGCAAGACCATTCATTACGATATCCGCGTGCTGCACTTCTTCCGGCAGGGAACCACGTACCTCTTCCGGTTTGAATTCGATGCGACCGTCGACGGCCGGCCGCTGCTGACCATGCGCGAAGGCTGCGCAGGATTCTTCACGGAAGCGGAACTGGCCGGAGGCAAAGGGATCGTCCACACAGCGCTCGACAAGCGTCCGCGTCCGGGTGTGCGGAGTCCTGATTGGAGCGATCCCGTCCCAATGGCGGTCGAGAGCTACGATGACAGCCAACTGCTCGCGCTGCGCCGCGGAGATCTCGCGGCCTGTTTCGGTCCCGCGTTCGCCGGTCTGCCGCTGCGCGAGCCAGTGACGATTCCGGGGCTGGTGAATGGGCACGGGCTGAGGGCTGAGGGACGAGGGACGGACACAGACGTTGTCGTTCGTTCTTCATCCGCGTCTCTGTCCCTTGCCCCTCAGCCCTCGCCCCTCGCCCGCTCGCGCATGTGGCTGATCGACAGAGTGCTGAAGCTCGATCCGGTCGGTGGCAAGTTCGGCATGGGAACGATCCTCGGCGAACTCGACATTCATCCGGACGATTGGTTTTTGACGTGCCATTTCTGCGACGACCCGGTGATGCCCGGCACGCTGATGTACGAATGCTGCCTGCACACGCTCCGCATCTTCCTGTTGCGGATGGGCTGGATCGGTGAAGCGGGTGAGATCGCCTATGAACCGATCCCCGAAGTGCGCAGTCGCTTGAAGTGCCGCGGCCAGGTTCTCTCCGGCACCCGAAAAGTCTGGTACGAAGTGACGCTGAAAGAGATCGGCTACGGGAGCGATGAAAGTGGTGAGTGGCGAGTGGCGAGTGACGAGCGGCAGACAAACGCCGCGTCTCAATCGCCTTCACTCACCACCCGCCACTCGCCACTCGCCACCTCCTCCGCCTACTGCCTTGCCGATGCCCTGATGTATGCCGATGGCAAGCCGATCGTCGAGATCACTGACATGTCAGTGCGGCTGACGGGACTATCGCGCGAGAAGGTCGAGCGGCTGTGGAGCGGCAAGAAGGAGTCAGGGGTCAGGAGTCAGGGATCAGAAACACTTCTGACCGACACGGCCGCGATTCGTACTTCCTTACTGACCCCTGACTCCTGTCCCCTGACCCCTTCTTCCTACGATCTCCGACCAGCACTCTTCGACACCGACCGCATCACGGCGTTCGCGATCGGCAAGCCGTCGGTGGCCTTTGGTGATCGTTACCGCCCGTTCGATGACGAACGAAAGATCGCGCGGCTGCCGGGGCCGCCGTTTCAATTCCTCGACCGGATCGTCTCGATCGAGAATTGTCAGCCGTGGGTGCTTCAGGCGGGCGGAGAAATCGTCGCGCAGTACGACGTCCCGCCCGATGCGTGGTACTTCGCCTCCAACCGCCAGCACGCGATGCCGTTCGCCGTGCTGCTGGAAACCGCGCTGCAACCGTGCGGCTGGCTCGCCGGGTATCTGGGTTCGGCACTGACCAGTGAAACGGACCTGTCGTTCCGCAATCTGGGGGGGACCGCGACGCAGTTCCGCGAGGTGACTCCGCAATCCGGCACGCTCACCACCACCGTCAAGATGACGCGCGTGTCGAACTCGGCCGGCATGATCATCCAGCACTACGACTTCGACCTGCGCTGCGGCGGCCAGCCGGTCTATGTCGGCAACACGTACTTCGGGTTCTTTTCAAAAGCCGCGCTGTCGAACCAGATCGGCATTCGCGAAGCCGCTCCGTATCAACCCACACCGTTGGAGATGGCGTCGGCGAAGCGCGGCCCGTATCCCTCCGAAGCTCCGTTCCCGGACGACCGGTTCCGAATGATCCGAACGATCGAAAGCCTGGTCCCGAATGGCGGACCACACGGCAAGGGATGCATCGTCGGCACGATGCCGGTCGACACCGCTGCATGGTTCTTCAAAGCCCACTTCTACCAGGACCCCGTCGTCCCCGGCTCACTGGGCTTGGAATCGTTCTGGCAGTTGCTCAAAGTCTTCGCCGCCGACCGCTGGCCATTGAACGCCGGCACCCAGTTCGCGACTCCGTCACTCACCTCGGACCCCGCCACCAACACTCCGTCCAAACACGAATGGGTCTACCGCGGCCAGGTGCTTCCGCAGGATCAACTCGTGACGGTCACCGCCGTGATCCGCGACATCGACGACGCCCGGCGGACCCTGACCGCCGAAGGAT
>JAYTIB010000779.1:0-8498 GCA_043732205.1 Schlesneria sp.
GGGTTTCAACCCACGCCAGATGTCGTACCGCGTCGGCTAAAGCCAACGCGACATCTTGTGCTGGACCGCCATTGAACTTGAAAGATTCACACGCTCTCACCGAACCTCAAACGCTCGTGCCATTGAACAGGGACTCGATCACATCGCCCTTGTTCAATCGGACTCTGCGACCCAAACGGTCAGTGACTTCGACTTCGGCGGGCAGGCCCAGCACGTGATAGACGGTCGCGCCGACATCGTTCGGTGAAAAGCCGCGGGTCGCAGGATAGGCTCCAGTGACATCGGAGCGGCCGATGACTTGCCCCGGTTGGACGCCCGCGCCGGCGAACAGACCGAAGAAGCACGGTCCCCAATGATCCCGGCCCCGGCCGGCGTTGATCTTCGGGGTGCGACCGAACTCACCCAACATCATCACCAGCGTGTTTTCCAGCAGGCCGCGCGAATCGAAGTCGTCCAGCAACGCGGAGACGCCCTTGTCGAGCGGCGGCAGCAGGCGGTTCTTGAGCGTGTTGAAGATGTCGCCGTGGTTGTCCCAGTTTTGGACCCGGCCGATGTTCACCTGCACGATGGGAACTCCGGCTTCAATCAGCCGGCGGGCGGTCAACAGCGATTGGCCGTCGGTCGTTCGGCCATACCGATCGCGAACTCCGTCCGGTTCGCGATGCAGTTCAAACGCCTGGGCCAGACGACTGGATGTCAACATGTTGAAGGCCAGTTGCTGGTCCTTTTGCAGCCGCAGTGATTGGGCGACTTCTGCGAACTGCGACTGCTTGCGGTTGAGTTCTTCGAGCAGCAGTTGCCGTCGGCCGAGGTGGACCACGTCGACGCCCTGGGCCAGCGTCAGTGCGTCGACGCGGAAGTCCTTGTTGTTCGGGTCGCCGGTGATTTGCCAAGGATCGGAATTGGGGCCGAGGAATCCGGCGTGCTGGCCGGGCCAAGTCAGCGGGCCTTCACGCAGGAACGTGGGAAGGTTCACTCCACTGGGAAGACCGTCATCGCGCTTTCGCAGGAACGCCAGGGCGCTGGAGTAACACGGCCAGTCGTCCCGCGACGCCACCTTGTCAAAGAAGCCGCCCGGCTGCTTCTCACCGGTCAGGACGTGGTGGGTGGACATCAAATGATTGTTGTCTTCGTGCGACAGCGTCCGGATCACCGCGTACTTGTTGGCCCGGGCCGCCAGCAGCGGCAGATGTTCGCAGATGGAATAGCCGGGGATGGACGTGGCGATCGGCTGAAATTCACCCCGGATCTCGGCGGGCGCATCGGGCTTCATGTCGAAGGTGTCGTGGTGGCTGGCCGCGCCGGTCAGGAAGATGATCACCAGCGACTTGGGGGAACGCGAGGAACCCGCGGCCGTGGCGGAGACCGGGGCGGCCTGGGTTTGCCGGGCGAGAACCGACGGCAATCCGACTCCCAGAAGTCCGGAATAGCCTGCCTGAAGGAGTTCCCGGCGGTGCAACCCCGCGCGATGTTGATGCGGATTCACGTTGTCAGCTTCCATTCCACAGAGGAACTGTTTCATTCGATCAGTCGCTTACACGAAATGCCGCGTCACACCCGCCGCCACCGCATTGGGTCATCGTGTTGGGGGTCGGATCATACATCAACAGCGACCGAATTGTCAGCCGCACTTGAATCCGTCTCATGCTGACAACAGTTGTCCGGTGCCTGACCCCTTGCTGCGGAATTGCTGTTCCGCACCCCCCGGCCGACTTCACCATTTATTATTGGTCTTGACCGCGTTTTCAGGATCAATAAGCTCCCGTCCCGCTGCGGATCGGCAGAAAACGACTTTGAACCATTGTTGCCGCAGCCGTTCCAGGGAAGGAACACACATGAAACGCTGGTTGGCCAAGCTCGCCATTGGTTCGTATCTGACGGCCCTCACACTGGGCATCGTCTGCCACGCGATGAACTTCGGAATGTCAGCACACCCGGTCGTGTACTACTTTGTCTGGGACATGTTCTGCGGCTGGTCGGCCCATGAGGTTCGCTACCATCTGATTGCCGAGGGGGAGAGCGGCAACCACTACCGTTTGTCTCCCGCACCGTGGAACACGTTCGCGCCGTACGGCGATCTGGAACGCGACCAGTATGACGTGATCGGATTCACGCATGCCAAGATCGCCATGAACACGCTGCGGCACACCGACCACGAGCCGATGGTCCGCTTTTTCCTCGTCGAGGAAGCGTGGCCGAAGAAGTACAACCTGCCCGACCACATCTGGGCCACCCGCTTTGATGAACCGAAAGATCCACACAGCTACTTCTGGCTGAAGACGACGTATTCGGACGACGGGATGGTGCTGCACGCCAACCGCGACTACATCTCCAACCTGCAGACGCTGGCGGTGATCGACAACCCCCGGTTGAAGGCGGATGCCCAGCGCGGCAAGCCGTTCTATGCGGTCGATCCGGTGCATCGCAACAGTTCGACGGCGATCGGTGCCGGCACGCATCTCGGCAGTGAAACGCCGTGGTCGCGGCCCAGCGCGAACTGACCTCGTGTTCAATCTTATTCAGCGTCATAACGGACCAACGGAATGTCGTCCGTGGCACCAGGCAGGGAGGCCGCATCGTGAGAACCGAGACAGAACCATTGGGCGCACGGGTTGACCGATTCTTCTTCGCGCCGGAAGTCCCCTATGGATTGGCGCTCCTGCGGATCGTGTTTCCGCTGGTGCTGATGGGCATGGTCCTTCCCCGCTGGCATGTGGTGCGGGAACTGTTTTCGACAGACGGGGCCATCGGCCAGATCTCCAATGGCTACGGTTACCTGGACCTGATGCCGGAGTTTTCGGGGACGGTCGCGGTCGCACTGTATGCGATCATGCTCTTCGCGCTGCTCAGTGCCGCCGCCGGTTGGTGCAGCCGTGTTTCATTGATCGTGTCGGCGGTCCTGTTCACATACTTCTCGATGCTGGACTACGTCAGCACGATGACCAAGTACACCGTGATCGCGACGCACGTGCTGGCGATCCTGTCGGTTTCCGGTTGTGGCAGCCTGTGGTCGGTGGATGCCTGGCTGGCGGGACGCAAGCGGTCGCACTGGCCGGGGCAGCCGTCGGTCGAATACCAGCGGTTTCCCGCGTGGCCGCGCCGCCTGCTGCAGATCTTCGTCGGAGTCGTGTACTTCGGCGCGGCGATCACCAAGATGCACACGCCGCTCTTCTTCACGGGCGACATGCTGCAGTTTTGGATGCAGACGCACATCAACTTCAAGCATCCGATCGGCGAATACCTGAGCCTCTATCCGATCATGCTGGTGGGCTTCGCCTACGTCACCATCGTCTGGGAGATCACGTTCATCTTCCTCTGCTGGAAGGGAAACTGGCGGACGTTCATGCTGCCGGTCGGCATTCTGTTCCACTTCATGACCACACTGACGCTGGGACTGCTGATGTTCCCGATGGTCTGCTACTGCACGTACCTGTCGTTTTTTGACGAAGACGACATGCAGCAGTGTGCCGCCTGGTTCCGCCGCCGCTGCCGCCGCTCCGCATGGCTGAAGGGGGCCGTTTCCCAGTGCGTTGCCTGGCGGGATCGGCTGGGAAGCCCGACCGGCTGGCAGTCGTCGGCGCGCGCCGCATTTGTGTTTTCAATGGCTCTGTTTGCCGTCGCGAATGTCGAGGTCGAGCACTGGCTCGACTTGTACGGTGAGCGGCGGCCGGAAGGTCGGTACGCTCTGACACCAATGGACCCGGCGGAAGTCAGCAAGATCTTCGCCCCCACGGAACCGTTTCGCGTGACGGACCGTTTCTTCGCGATCGACCTCGGGACAATCCTGGTCGGCGACCGGCTCGCCAATCGCCGCACCGAATTCCGGCAGGGTGAGACGCTGGTCGCCCAGTGCAACCTGACACCGCCGCACGAGGACATGTACCTCGAGTGCAAGCTGCACAACAGCGACAACCGGATCGTCGAACGATTCCCCGCAATCGCCACGCGGGAAATGTTCCGCGCCAACTTCAGCTACTTCCTGAGCGACGCCGTGCCCCCCGGTGAGTACTCGCTCGTGGTCGAAACGGCGGGCCGACCGGTCATGCAGAAAAAGTTCCAAGTCCTGGCCCGCCACGGCAACGCCGCAGCCAATTGACATGGGCGAGGGGCGGTTCGCACGCCGCGCTGTACAGGAAGAGGCGACTGATCAGCCTGTTGAAGGACGTGGGGCACGTTTTCAACGTGCCTGTTTCGTGGCGTTTCGAGCACGTTGAAAACGTGCTCCACGACTCCTGTCGGAAACGTCGTCTTTGCCTTGTTGCGTTCTTTGACGTGCCGACTCCCGACGCTCAATGTCTTGTCGCCACCGACAGCATTGATTCGTCGAATGCGGCCATCAAACCGGTGGGGCAACGTCTCGCAATTGAGGCCCCCGCCGAGTGACCGGCTTGCCGTGCCTTGAGATGCAGGCAAGTCTCCCTGCCGATCCGATTGCAAACAGCCGCTTGCTTTTCTCGTCGCGAGCTCGGTAGTGCTTCGCACCCACCGCCGTTCTGGCGTGAGGTGTACCGTGCCAGACTGGCACAGCGTTGATGACGTTTGATTGATCGCAGCGCGACTCCATCACGCGGAATTACATTCAAGATCATTCTCAGCCTGCTTGCCTCGCTCCCTTCTGAGGAAATTCAATCATGGTCCTGGCACATTGGCTCGGTCGGTTGGCATCCGGGTTGTACAAGCTGAGGAAACGGGGGGCTGGAGTGAGGCGCGGCTCGCGACCGCGCCGGCGGGTGAGGGACTCCTCGCATGTCGCGGCGTGTGAACGGCTGGAACCCAAGCTGTTGCTGAATGCGATCCTGATTGGCAACGACAGCGTGCAACTCCAGCAGTCGCAGACCGCCGCGTCGCCCGTCGAATTGGACGTGCTGGACAACGACTTTAGTCTGGCGGGCGGGCTGATGATCACGTCGGTTCAGTCGCCCATGCATGGCAGCGCCTCGATTGTGTCGGCCGATCCGAACGACCCGCTGAGTCACGACCGGTTGTCGCTTGCTGTCGATGCGGCGTTCACGGGGACAGACTGGTTCACGTACGGCGTCTCCGACGCGGACGGTGATCAGACGACGGGCACGGTCAGGCTGACGATCACTGGGGGAAGCGGTTCACCGGTTGGCTGGGATTCACTGCCGACAATGGTGGACACTGGCGCGGCGATCGGACAGGGTTTTGCGGGCAACGTCTTCGGTGAGACCAGCGCGACTGCGCCATCGACAACGGGCAATGCACTCCCTGCGATTGACCCATCGACACTCTGGTCGTTCAGTTCATCCGCCTCCGCGGCGACGGGATCTGGAACGGGATCGTTGTCCCCTTCGACAGCGACGACCGGCGGGCAGACCGGACTTGATCCGTTGGCGATCATGAATGGCGGCAACACCGGAAGCGATCTGCTGGTGGCCCTGAGCGGTGCGATGGTCCCATCGTCCTCGGGAACGATGCTCGCCACCTCCGGGACGTTGTTGGGTACGGCAACCGGCGGCGGCACGTCATCGGGCATGATGAACACGGGTGCCGTCACCGGCAGCGCGTCTCCCGATGACAACTCAACGGGAACAACGGGCACAACGGCATCAACGTCATCCAGCAGCGGGCCGTCGTCGGGGACCGGCGGCACGGGGACCGATTCGTCAGCGGCGAGCGGCGCTGGCGCAGCAGACCAGTCGGGGACAACCAGCGGAACAGGCCAACCGCAGACCGATGCGGAAAAGGATGCGGCCCGCGCGAAGTTCCTTGATGCGGGCACGATTGCCGCGCAGGAAAAGAAAGCCGCAGAAGCCGGAAAGAAGATCGCCCAGGATTGGCAGGACAAGATCAACAGCGCGCAGGCAGCGCTGTCGAAGGACATTCAAAAGCTGATCGACAAAGAGATCGCCGATCGCAAGGCGGGCAAGCTCGACAATCTCAACAAGGCCAAGGAGTCCGCCAAGAAGCAGGCAGAAGCCAACCAGGCCGTTGAGGACAAGTTCAACAGTCAACAGAAGTCGGCGCAGGACGCGTTGAAGTCCAAGTCCGACAAGGCCGATGCCGACTTCAATGCGGCGAAGGACGCGGCCAACAACCTGCATCAGCAAACGGTCGATGCGGCCCAGTCGAAGTTCGATACGACGACCGCCTCGGCGAACTCCGACTATGAGTCCGAAACCGGCACGGCCAACGGCGACTACACCACGGGCATGGCGGCGATCGAGTCGGACTGGAATGCGGCGCTGGCCGGCGCGGAAAGCGCCTATGCCGCGACCGAGGGGGAGTCGGCGGCGGCGTTTCAGACGGCGATGACTTCGGCCACGGCTTCGTACGAGACGGCAGCGTCTTTGGCGAAATCGGCCTGGGACGCCATTCAGGCGGCGTACTCGTCGATCACCATCGACTGGAGCCTGATCGGTTCCGATGCCGCGTTCGTCACCGATCGCGACGCGGCGAACAACGCGTTCAAAACGGAACTCGACCGCATCTCCAGTGATTTGCAGACCAACGTGGCGACGGCGACGGGCCTCTATTCCACGAGCATGAACAACGCCAAGTCCGGGTTCGATGGCAAGCTGACCGGCGCGAACACGAAGTACGACGAACAGACCACTGCCGCGGTGAAGGACTACAACACCGCCATCAACCTCGCGTCGAAGACCTTCCACGACGGCTTGACCAATGAGCGAACGGCGCTCAACACGGCGCTCAACACGGCCGAGTCCGATCATTCCGGGGCGATCGGCGACGCGGACACGGCGTACTCGGCAGCGGTCTCGGGCGCGGAATCGGCGTACAACACGGCGGTCAAGGAAGCGCAGGAGACGTACCGCACATTCCTGACCGCCACCTATGGAGACGAGAATTCAGCCGGTTCGCTGGTCGAGTCCCGCTGGGGATTGGAAGGGACATTCCTCACGTCGCAGTTCAAGGCGGCCAACGCGTTCACGACGAGCGTCAAGAATCTCGACGACCCGATCACCGCGAAAGTCGTGGCGGGCACGACGCCCTACGAGGAAGCCGTGCGCGGTGCCGTCGGCGGCGTCCGGACCGGGGCATTGGCGTCGTTCAAGACGTATCAGGACGCGATGAAGGAACGGCAGGCCACCTATCGCGATGCGGTAACGGCCCTGCAATTGTCGACCGGGGGAATGACCCCGGAAGAGTGCATGACCGCGGGCATGCAGCAGCAAAAGCAGGTGAACGAACTCAAACGGGCCTTCCTGGTCGGATTGGCCGACGACGAAATCAAGTTCGTCACCGACATCGAGATGATGAACGCCGGACTCGTGACCGCCGAACGCGGGGCGGCCAAGATCTGGATCGACGGAGTGGCGGATGCCGAGTACACCGCGCGCAACACCTACATCACCGCCGGCGCGAACTTGCAGAAGGCGAAGAACGAGGCCGGGGCGACGTTCGTCAAGGGACTCGCCAACCTCGACATTGGAACGCAGGTGGCGACGCAGGCCAAACTCGCGGACCTGCAGGATGCCATCGCCCGCGCGTCCGAAGCACGACAGAAGAGCCTCGCCGCCGCGCAGACCGCTCACACCGGGGCGCTGGCCACCGCCGAAACGAACTACGCGAACGCCGCCAAGCTGGCGATTGACAACTACGTCACCCACGCCAACGAACTCTGGACCGACCTCGAAGCGGCGATCCAGACGGCGGATGCCGATGTCGTCCCGGCGCTGACCAAGGCGGCGAACGCCTGGACCACGACGGTCACGGCGGCCCAGACGAAACTCACCCGCGATCAGACGCTGGCGTACGAGACCCTCACGAACAGCGTCTGGACGGAATACATGGCGTCGGTGGGTGACTCGATCACCGCCGGTGAAACCCGGACCGCCAGCATCACGACTGCGGCGACCGCGGCGGCTCACCGCGTGTACACCGATGCCGACAGTTGGGCGGTCGTCGACGGAGCGCTGGCATACACGACGTCGATCTCATCGGCGCATGATGGGGCCATCGCTTCGATCGTCGGCGCGGCGGAAGGCTACGTCACTTCGGCGACAACGGCCGCGGCCAGTCACGACAACGCGATCGCCAGCGCGGCGGCTGCGGCGGCCACCGGCCAGCAGTCGGTCGAATCCGCGAAGTCCGCCGCGCTGCACAACGCGGGCGAGAAGAAAGATCGGACGCTGGCCGATGCCAAGCAGGCGTTGGACAGCGCCCTGCTCAAGGCCGACCTGGCGAAAGAAGCGAGCCTGACGAGCGCCGCCGCAACGCAAGCCACCGCGCGGGCCGCCGCCGGGAAACGCTTCGCCGAGGATGATGCCGCAGCGCGACGTGAGGCGGTGATCGACCAGAACGCCGCCGCCCGCCGCGACTTCAAGGCGCTGACCACCGACCAGATCGCCGAATTCACCAAGCTGGTCGACGCGAAGCTCAAGTCAGCCAACAACCAGGTCGACTTGAAGACCGCCACCGACCGGTCACTCGCGCAGGGCTACCGCGATGCCGTGAAGGCGGCGAGTCAACAGAGTGTGGACGACAGCGGAATCATCACCCGCAAGCGGGCGGCA
>JAYTIB010000780.1:0-3250 GCA_043732205.1 Schlesneria sp.
GTCCCGTCGCTCCGCCGAGGGGACGTCCCGTCGGCGGAGCGACGGGACTACAGTAATGGTATGCCAAGACCCCGCACTACCGAGCCTTCGGTCGCGGCAACAGTCCGACCTGCCGACCGGAGCGGAAGACGTGCGTCGGCTCCAAGTGTTTGCGTCCGGTTTCGACACGTCCTTCGGAGTCAGTCAGCGGGGACTCGACGTCCTGAAGTTCGAGGACCGTGATGTCGGCGAGCGCTCCGGGTTGCAGCGTGCCCAAATCCAATTCGCGTTGCAGAAACTTCGCCGGTGTCTGCGTGGTCCGGCGGATCACTTCCGGCAGTTCCATCCCCAGATGCAGGAACTTGTCCATCGTGGTGACGAGGTCGAAGACCGGACCGTGCAGGTTGTAGAAGTGGATGTCACTGCTGATGAAATCGGGGAGCACCCCCTGTTCGAGCAGCGCGCGGGCCACGCGAAAATCAAAGCTGGCGACACCGTGTCCGACGTCCAGCAGCACCCCGCGCTGGAGTGCCTCCTTGGCGGCCGGGTGCAGCCGCAGGTTGGCATCCACCAGACCGCAGCCCTTGCCGTGGAAGCAGTGCGTCAGGACATCGCCCGCGTTGAGTTTCGACAGAATGTGCTCGATCGGCAGCGACGAATTGGGGCTGTGGATCACCAGCGGCAGTCCGACGCGATCGGCCGCCTGACGCGCCCGGTCGAGACCCTCGGCCTCGTTGCGTCCGTTCTCGGCGAGGTTCGCGGTGCAGCGGATCTTGATGCCGACGATCACGTCGCGATGCGCGGCGACGACCCGCTCGACGTTCTCGATGTTGCAATACCGCAGGTCGTGCAGTTCACCGAGTGCCGGCAGCGTGCCCACGCTGCTGATCATTCCCTGTCCCGCGATGTGCAGCAGCGTGAACACGCGCGTTTGCGATTCGTCGATGACGAACCGTCGAAACCCCTCGAAGATCAGTCCCCCCGCCGTGCCGAAGTCGAGCACCGACGTCACGCCGCGCGCCAGGCAACTCGGATCGACTTCGATGCCGAAGTGGCTGACACCGGGAAAGACGTGGACATGAAAGTCGATCAACCCCGGCACCACATACTTGCCGCCCACGTCTTCCACGCGACGCGCCTCGGCCACGGTTCCCGGCGGCAGGACCGCGGCCACGCGACCGCCGTGAATCGCGATGTCGCGCGGGCCATTGATCCCGGCGGCGGGATCGATCAGATGTCCATTGCGGATGAGCAGGTCGTACATCAGAGGCTTTCGTGATGAGGCGGGATGGGGAGCGGGATGAGTGTCTCGTGTCTGGCGCGGCCGGTGCTGACGCTTCGGGCAAGGCGAGCGGCAGATGAAAGTTTATCCACCTACAAGCACGATGCGCAAGCAAGTGTGTCCGAAAACTCACTCGCTTGCTTGCCCACTTGCTCACTCGCCCACTCACTTGCTTGCGCTGCGTGCTTGTATGGCCATTCGCGCCGCTCGCCTTACTGTTCCTTGGGCCGGCCGAACTGCTTCCAATAGAGTTCCTTGAACGGATTCTCCTTGGGACCGACGGCCGATTCATTGACGAGTTGCGGTTGCACGGACAGCCACCAGGCATCGTAGGACTTTTCCATTTCTGCCACGACCTGCGGCTGCTGCGCCAAGACATTGGACTGTTCGCCGGGGTCGGTGGAGATGTCGAACAGTTGCCACTGTTTTTCACCGGGCTTGGCGACACTGACCAAGTGCCAGCGCGGGGTGCGGACGCTGCAGTTGGAGAATTTCCACGGACCGGGATCGTCTCCCTTGGGCCAGCGTCCCACGTGAGTGAACAGCGTGCGATCCGTCCATTCCGCCTGGGGATTCTTGAGCAGCGGGACCAGGCTGCGACCTTCGACCTGCGACTTCACCTCGTCGGACAACTTCGCTCCGGCCAGTTCCGCGAGCGTGGGAAACACATCGATGTGCGCGGCCAATCGGTTCACATCCGCTGGCTTGAGTGTGCCGGGCCAGCGCCAGAATGACGACGCGCGCGTTCCGCCGAGCCACGGTGTGACTTTCGATCCGCGCATGCCGGCGTTGAAGACCCGCACCCCCGCGGTTCCACCGTTGTCATTCATGAACACCACCAGCGTGTCGCGTTCGATCTTCAGTTCGTTCAGCTTGCTCAGCAATCGTCCGACGTTGTCGTCGATGTTCGCGATCATGCCGAAGAACTTGGCGACGTCTTCATTCGCGGCCTTCTTCTTCTGGCCGTTTCCCCCTGGCAGATCCGCGACTTTGTCGGTGTAGCGAGCCTCGTCTTCCGGGCGCACGTGCAGCGGACCGTGGGGCGCGTTCGTCGCGATGTAGGCGAAGAACGGCTGCCGTCCGTGGGTGGCAACGATCCATTTCAACGCCTGCGTGAAGAAGACGTCGGTGCAGTAGCCCTCGGTCTTTTCAAAGGTGCCGTTGTGCAGGATGGCCGGGTTGAAGTACGTGTTCCCCGGAGCATCACCGCAACTGCCGGGGTACGACTGGCCGATGCCGCCCGCTCCGTGAATAAACACTTCATCGAACCCGCGCCGGTTCGGCTGGTACTCCGCTTCGTCACCGAGGTGCCACTTGCCGAAGATGCCCGTCTGGTATCCGGCGGACTTCAAGACCTGCGCCAGAGTTGTGGCCTTCAGCGTCAGGCGTTCCCGTTCGAGGATCGTGTGGGTGACGCCGTTGCGGAATTCATGGCGCCCGGTCATCAGCGCCGACCGCGTGGGCGAGCAGGTGGGGCTGACATGAAAGTCGGTGAACCGAACCCCCTCGTGGTGCAGACGGTCGAGGTTCGGCGTCTTCAGGATCGGATTGCCGTGGCAGGACAAGTCTCCGTAGCCCTGGTCGTCCGTGATGATGAAAACAATGTTCGGCGGGCGGGTCGGTTCCGCGGCGGTCACCGAGGATGCCAACAGGCAGAACGCGACTCGTGCAAAATGGTCGAGGAGGACAGGACGGGAGTGTCGCATTTCAGATTGCATCCGTGGTGGGGTGGGTGGATCGACGGGCGGCATTCTGCATTGATCAGGCGTCGCGGTCAAACTGGAGACCGCCAGATGCCGGGCGGTGTCAGACCGTCGGACCACCGGCCTTGCTGCGGAAATCCCCGTAGCCTTTCGATCGGGTTTGTGAGATGCTGGCACGCCGTGCGGGGTATGCGAGCCTTCAACAGTTGACGATCTTTCCCCTGCTAAGGAACTGGCTCGAAACAACTTCCCGTGAGCGGCCGGGCGCTAGCCCAATGGCACTTAC
>JAYTIB010000781.1:0-8493 GCA_043732205.1 Schlesneria sp.
CGGCGGCATCCAAAAACTCAAACGCCTCCTCACCGCCGCCTTACCCAACGAATACAGAACCCCCGCCTAAATTCGGAACCAAAGAGCGCAACTTCAAAACTCACGCTGCGGGTTGCTTGGCTAAAGTCAGTGCCAGTGGTCTCAAGCCCCCGGCTCATCCGCCCGACAGCGCCTGCATCACATACACTTCGGCCTCCGGTGACACGGGATCGCCGAGTGACAGCCGGTCACGAACCATCGCGCCGTCCACGAAGATGATCATGTGTTTGCGAACGGCCCCGTGTTCGTCGAGGACGTAGCCGCGGGCGCGTTCGTTCGTCATGAACACAGCGTCGAGGACTTCCCGTACCGTGCCACCGGCCACCTCGGTCGGCGGACATGCGACGTGTCGTTGAATGTTTTCCGTGAAGACCACGCGGGGCATGAACGGGGCTCATTCGCAACGGTGATGCGGGCTGGATGAAATCACCGGAGGACTATTGCAATTCGGAATCCGCGCGGCAAGCGGCGGCGTGCAGAATGTCAGGGCCATCGACTTTTGAAATGTAGGGTGGGACAAGCTCGCTTCGAGCGCCGGCCCACCAGCCTGAAATCGCCGGTCATGATGGTGGGCCGGCGCGGCGAAGCGCCGCTGGTCCCACCCTACAGTTGCTCCGGATTCAGGAAGACGCTGGCCCTGTCCGGAATGTCCCCACGGGACAGCGGTTGATAGACTGCCCCGCGTTGTCCGACCCTGCCCGTCACTCTTCAACGGACTCTGGATATGAAGACTGTTACTCTTGTTCCGTTGGCAGTTCTGCTGTTGCTGTTCGAGATCAGTCCAGCGCTGGCGGAAGCCGATCCGCCCGCCGCGCCAAGTGGACGTGTTTCGGCGACGCGCGCGAATGGCGACGGAGACCGTGCGAATCCCGCGGCCAAGCCGCAATCCATCGATACGCGCGGTCGCAATCGGAGGTCGGAGTTCCGTCTGATTCTCGTGAATGACGCCAAGCCAAAACCGGCCGACTTGGTCTTTCGCAACGGGGCGGTCTACACCGTGGATGCGGTGCGGAGTTGGGCCGAAGCGGTCGCCCTGCGCTCGGGGCGCATCGTGTATGTCGGTCCGGATGCCGGTGTGGCCGCGTGGGTCGGACCGAAGACGCGCGTCATCGACCTGAAAGGAAAGATGCTGCTGCCCGGCTTTCACGATTCGCACGTGCATCTGGTCGGCGGCGGAATTGAACTGGGTGAGTGCGACATCAACGGCATGACAGACATCCAACCGATCCTGGCCGCGCTGAAAAAGTATGCCGACGGGCATCCCGAACAGAAGTGGATTCGCGGTGGTGGCTGGCCGCTCACCCTGAACGAGGGAAACCCGCGCAAGGAAGTGCTCGACAAGATCGTGTCCGATCGTCCAGTCATTCTCGATGCCTTCGACGGTCATTCGAGTTGGGCAAATTCCAAGGCGCTGGAGATCGCGGGGATCAAGAAGGGAACTCCCGATCCGCCGCGTGGTCGCATCGAACGCGACGCGAAGACTGGCGAGCCAACCGGCACGCTGCGCGAGGCGGCGTCGAGTCTGGTCAAAATCAAGATTGCTCCGTACACGCACGACGAATGTGTGACCGGCCTGCGCCGCGGGTTGGAACTGGCCAACCGGTTGGGCATCACCTCGGTGCAGGAGGCCGCGGCCAAGGACTACCACTTGAATGCGTTCGCCGCGTTGGATCGAGCCGACGAACTGACGGTGCGCACGGTGGCCGCGTTGCGGCTCGATCCGGAAAAGCATTCGGCCCAGATGGGACAATTCGTGGAGTGGCGAGAGAAGTATCGCGGCAAGCGCCTGCGGGCCACGGCCGCGAAGATTTTCCTCGACGGGGTGATCGAATCGCGTACGGCGGCGGTGTTGGAACCGTATCTCGGTGGCGATGACCGGGGCTGGCTGAATCTGGAGCCCGAAGTACTGAAGCCGGTCGCGGCCGAACTGGACCGCTTGGGATTTCAGATTCACATCCATGCGATCGGCGACCGGGCCATTCAAAGTTCGTTTGACGCGCTCGAGTTCGCCCGCGCCCGCAACGGCCGCCGAGACTCGCGCCATCACCTCGCGCACATTCAACTGTTCGACCCGCCCGACATCGCCCGGTTTCGGCGGCTCGGCATCGTCGCCAACTTTCAGCCGCTGTGGGCCAGCGCCGATGACTACATTGTCAAGATGACCGAGCCGATCCTCGGTCCGAAGCGGTCGCGGTGGCTGTACCCGATCCGCAGCGTCGCCGACACCGGTGCGGTGATCGTCGGCGGCAGCGACTGGTCTGTCACCTCGATGAACCCGCTCGACGCGATCCAGGTCGCGGTGACGCGCCGGGGCCTGAAGGACGGACCCGGTCCCGCCTGGATTCCCGAAGAACTCGTCGATCTGTCCCTGATGCTCGCCGCGTACACGATCAACGGCGCGTACGTGAACTTCCAGGAGACCGAAACGGGATCAATCGAAGTCGGCAAGGCGGCGGACCTGATCGTCCTGGACCGCAACCTGTTCGACGTCCCCAAGCACGAGATTCATCGCACCAAAGTGCTGCTGACAGTGCTGGAGGGAAAGGAAGTCTATCGCGACGCCGCGTTTCCCTGACGAGATGCTGCGCGCCGATTCGTTTCGTTAGCCAACACGTTTTCAGAGAGTTCTGCCGATCTCGACATCTCCCTTTGCCTTGGGAACCACATCCATGCCATTGTGTTTCAGTCGCACGTCTGTCTGCCGGATCGTGACATCGGTCATGGCCGTCGCCGCGTGGGCCGCATGGTCGCCCGTCGCGTCCGCCCAGGGGCTCGAACACGTCAAGGCCCATTACACGAAGTACGAACACCGCATCCCGATGCGCGACGGGAAGCGGCTGTTCACGGCGGTCTACGTGCCGAAGGATTCGGCGAAAACGTACCCGATGCTGATGACCCGCACGCCGTACAGCGCGAAGCCGTACGGTGTCGACCAGTACCCCGGCGATCTCGGGCCGTCGCCGTTGTTCGGCAAGGCCGGTTACATCTTCGTGTATCAGGATGTGCGCGGCCGGTGGATGTCGGAGGGGGAGTACGTGAACATGCGGCCGCATCGGCCCGTCAAGCCCACGGCCCAGGACACCGACGAGAGCACCGACACGTTCGACACCATCGACTGGCTGATCAAGAACATTCCGAACCACAACGGCAAGTTCGGGATGACGGGGATCTCGTACCCCGGCTTTTACACCAGTGCCGGGATGATCGACGCCCATCCGGCGCTCGCGGCCTGTTCTCCGCAGGCGCCGATTGTCGACTGGTTCATCGGTGACGACTGGCATCACAACGGGGCGCTGCAGTTGCCGCACGCCTTCAACTTCATGGCGGAGTTCGGACGCCCACGCCCCGAACCGACGAAGAAGTTCGTCTTCAAGTTCGACCACGACACGCCCGACGGCTACGACTTCTTCCTGCGGATGGGACCGCTGCCGAACGCCGATGCGCAGTACTACAAGGGGGACGTCGCGTTCTGGAACGAGGTCATGCAGCACGGGAACTACGACGACTTCTGGAAGGCCCGCAACCTGCGACCGCACCTCAAACAGATTCGTCCCGCGGTGATGACCGTCGGCGGCTGGTTCGACGCGGAGAACCTGTTCGGTGCGCTGGAGACCTACAAGCAGATTGAGGCCACGAGCCCGAACGCGACCAACATCCTCGTCATGGGGCCGTGGGTTCACGGTGGCTGGTCGCGCGGTGACGGCGACGTGTTGGGTCACATCCCGTTCAACTCGAAGACGGCCGCGTTCTACCGCGAGCAGATCGAGTTGCCGTTCTTCGAGTTCCATCTGAAGGGCGAGGGCAAGCCGGCGCATCCCGAGGCGTGGGTGTTCGAGACCGGAACCAACCTGTGGCGCAAGCACGAGGCTTGGCCCCCGAAGAATGTCGCGCCGCGTTCGTTCTACCTGCATGCCGAGGGGAAGCTGTTGACCGAACCGCCGCAGGAGACGAATTCGGCCGGCGGCTTCGACGAGTATCCGAGCGATCCGTCCAAGCCGGTGCCGTTCATCGAGAAGATCACGATCGGCATGGTCCCCGAATACATGACCGCCGACCAACGCCACGCGGCGCGGCGTCCGGATGTTCTCGTCTACCAGACCGAGATCCTGGAGCAGGACACGACGGTCGCGGGACCGCTCGAAGTCGAACTGCATGTGTCGACATCGGGCACCGATTCGGACTGGGTCGTCAAGCTGATTGACGTCTATCCCAATGATTACCCCGACCCGGCAAACAATCCCACCGGCGTGAAGATGGGTGGCTACCAGCAACTGGTCCGCGGCGACGTCTTTCGCGGCAAGTTCCGCAAGAGCTTCGAAAAGCCCGAGCCGTTCGTGCCGAACCAGCCCGACCGGGTGAAGTTCACGATCCCCGACATCTGCCATGTCTTCCGTCCGGGGCATCGCCTGATGGTGCAGGTGCAGAGCAGTTGGTTCCCGCTGTTCGACCGGAATCCGCAGACCTTCGTGGACATCTACACGGCCAAACCGACCGACTTTCAGAAGGCCACGCAGCGCGTCTTCCGCACGGCGGCGATGCCGTCGCGCGTGACGGTGCTCATCCAGCAACCCGCCGCGCCGCGGACACCTGCCAACGCCAAGTAGTCGGAGCATTCAGCGGGCAACCGCCTTGTCTTGGGAACTGCGGACGCAGCACGACGCCGATGGGGAAATCGTCCAGCGGGATGGTTTCACGGCGGCGAGGAGAGTTGTTGGGCGTGGCCGCGAAGACATCGCTTTTTGACAGCAATTTGTGAGTGTGGTACGGTGCGATCGGTCCGAATTCCAACTGGCGAGGTCGAAGATGAATCCTGCGGAAACCAATGTCCTACAGAGCTTTCATCAGTTCCTGGGGCGGCAACTGGAATCGGCGGCGGCGGCGTTGATTTCTCCCGAGCAGGCACTCGCCTTGTGGCGGGAAGAGCAGGAGACGATCGCCGCGATTCGCGAGGGGCTCGTGGATGTCGACGCCGGCCGGACGAAGCCGCTGGATCAATTTGACCGCGAGTTTCGTCAACGGCACGGGCTCGAACTGGAATGACGCTTCAGGTTCGGGTTTCCCGTCGCGCCGAGCGCGATGCCGATGCGATCTTCGACTGGCTGGCCGGGCGGTCTCCCGACGGTGCGATCCGCTGGTATGAAGCCTATCTGGCGACGGTGCGATCACTGGTGGATTGTGCCCCGGGATGTCCGATGGCCGCTGAGGCTGATCGGCTGGGGTTGGACCTTCGGCAGGTCATGTTCCGAACGCGGAAAGGGCGAGCCTACCGGTTGCTGTTCCTCATTCGCGGGGGTGACGTCCACATCATGTGTGTCCGGGGACCGGGTCAGGATCTCGCATCCCCCGACGATCCCGATCTCCCGCAATAGCCCGCGCGATGTGTGAACGTCCAACACGCGATGACGCAATCGGCACACTCCTGATCCCCCGTTTCGCATCGGTGGCGGAGGCGCGTGCTTGGGCGAGCGGCAGGAATAGGCATACAAGCACGCAGCGGAAGCGAGTGAGCGAGTGAGCGAGTGAGTGAGTGAGTGAGTGAGTGAGTGAGTGAGTGAGTGAGTGAGTTTTCAGACACACTCGCTTGCGCATCGTGCTTGTAGGTGGGTAATTGTCGGTGCGGTAAACCTTCATCTGCCGCTCGCCTTACGACGGCATCGCCGGTTTCCATTCGTCCTGGCGGAGGTCGTTGTTGCGGTAGAGTTCGATCAGGCGTTCGAGCATTTCGATGTCGCAGCGGAACTGTTCGCCGCGTTCGGTGTCGGCCATGCGGCGCGGGCGGTCCCATTCGCGGATCACGGTGACACTCGGCACGATGTCGATCCCTTCGCGGATGGCGGCGTCGACCGATTCGAAGTGGTGGTGCCGGGCGAGGAGTGTGCGATTGGATTCGAGGACCAGCGTGTAGCCGTGGTCGCCGTAGGCTTCGGAGAACGCGCCGTCGATGGTGATCGCCTTGCCGCTCCGTTTGAGCGGCGATTCGCCGTCCTCGATCTTCACCGGCACGTGACCGTTGACGATCAGGCCCTGCTGCGGATCGACGCCGAATTCGGCCAGCACCTTTTCGCAGAACCACGGTTCGTGGATCAGGGCGAAGTACGGGTCTTTCGTTTCGTGGTGCGGGGTCTTGTCGGCGATGAAGTCTCGTTCGAGCGTCGTGATCCGGTCCTTGCCGAACAGCGGGGACCGCGGACCGCTCCAGAGATACCACAAGAAGTCGAGATGCTTCTGTTGGCGCTGTTCGACGGACCGGGCGACGACGCGCTCGATGGCGTCGAACATCGGCTTGCCGCTCAGCCAGTTGCCGTCGATCGGCATCGGCAGGAATTCACCATTGCTGTCGCACGGGACGCAGCCGTGAAAGATCAGGTGGTCATCGCGCCGCAGGTACATCGCTCCGTTGCCGACGATGTACTTCAGATGGTCGCTCAGCTTCTGGCTGCTCACGAAGGAATGTCGCAGTCGCGACAGGCACAGGTCTTCCTGCGGCGACAATTCGTAGGGATGGTCGGGGTCGATCGTCGGCAGCGAAGTGTCGCGCAGCGGATAGGTCACGCCATCAATGTCGATCGTTCCCCGTTCGTGGTTGATGTGATGCAACAAACGGCGGTGGCCGATGTCCCACTCGGGATTCCGCTCGATCATCTGGCCCTCCAGTTTGAACTGCATGATCGCGACGGCCTTCTGCATCCGTCCGACGATCACCTCGGACCGCATGCCGCTCGACTTGGGCAGGAACTGTGTGGCGGGATCGTCGGCGTAGACCGTGCGCGCGAGGTGTTCCAGCGGCGTGAGCGGGATGCTGTAGCCTTCGTCGAGTTGCCCCAGTCGGCGGTAGCGCAGCGAGACCCGCAGGACATGGCAGATCAGCGCGTCGTGACCCAACCCCGCGCCCAGCCAGGCGATGTCGTGGTTGCCCCAGATGAACGACACGTTCGGCTGGTCGCGCAGATAGTCGACGACCTTGTCACCGCGCGGGCCGCGGTCCCAGCAGTCGCCGCCGATGATCAGTTCGTAGATCGCCAGATTGCGGATCAGTCGGCCGGTGATGTGGATCAGGTGGAGCGCGCGGCCGCGGCGCAGCAGTTCGTCGACGATCGCCTCGACGAATTCCCGTCCCCGTTCGTTGGACGGCTCGTGCAGCATCTCGGCGAACAGGTTGGTGTATTCACGGGGAAAGACCTGCATCGCCCGTTTCAGGCTGTAGCGCGAGGCGAGAACGCGGACCAGTTTGAACTGGTTCTTCAACGTTCGCCGCGCGAAGATCCGCAAGTCTTCGACGTCGGTCAGCGTCTGTTGCAGACGCTCGGTGACTTCGGCGGGGTAGAAGACCAGCGTCAGGAACTCGGAGAATTCGGCGGGTTCCATCTTGTCCCGGAACAGCCGCTCGACCAGCGGGCGCAGCGTCCCCGAGGCGTTGTTGATGACGTGCCGCAGTTTCTTGTCTTCGCCGTGGATGTCACTGATGACGTGAACGGTTCCCTTCGGCAGCGTCAGCACGGCCGACAGCCGCGCGATTTCCGCCAGCGCCGAATCGATGTTGGGAAACTGCCGGGCCAGCGCTCGCAGCAGGGTCAGTTCGTACCGCGTCGGCTCGTCTTCGCGAAGGCTGCGCCGTGCGGGGGGGTTGCGATCTGCATTCGTCATGAGAAATTGTTCCAACGGTTGGTCGTTCGATTCTTGGTTGCCTCAACGATCCCGACAACGTGGGGATGTCGGTCAAGGTTGTCAATGTTGAATCGCACATCAGTCAGGGCCATCGGGAACTTGGGGATCGATCTGCGTCGCGCGAGGGAAGGGGTCAGATTGGAATCGTTTCACCATTCGCCGCGCGAGGTCTATTCACGGCGTCGTCGCTGAGTTCGCAAGAACTCAGGTCATGGCCCGATGCGTCGCTGAATTCTTGCGAGTTCCGCGATGAACTGTGGCGGGGAGTGCGGTCGCGACGATTGAGCAACAGCAGGGAATGATTGGTGACGGTCGCACTCTTGATTTCATTGCGATGACGATCCGGCGAGAATGTCGCGAGGTTTCCCGCGAATCCGGAGTCAACCATGACCGATGAATTGCCGATGACCGTTCCCAGTGCCGTCGACGAAAAAGGAGATCCGTGTACCGCCTCCGGACCGGCAGTGCCGCTCCAGGTGGAACAGTCCACAGAAGTGCCCGAGCGTCTGCCGGAACTCACGCTCGGTCGGAGGCCGGTCGCCGCTGCACCCATCGCCGCATCATTTCCGAAATCCCCGACCGCTCCGGTGGAAGCCGATTTGTCGCTCATCGAAGCCCGTTGTCGGCTGAAGGCGAACGGAGCCAGGTGGGCCGCCCGGCGTCATCGTCGCATTGCAGAAGGGGCGAAGTTCTCGATCGACATCGACCCGGTGGACCGCGGTCTCATCGCGAGTGCCAGGGGACTCCCGGATTGCTTTCTTTGGATGTGCCATCCCACAGCCCCGTCGC
>JAYTIB010000782.1:0-3249 GCA_043732205.1 Schlesneria sp.
TGATCGCGCGGACGACCCAGTCGCGGTACTTCCACGCCTGGGGCAACTCCTGATCGCGCTCGTAGCCGCAGGTGTCGGCATAGCGGACAAGGTCGAGCCAGTGCCGGCCGGCACGTTCGCCGAAGTGGGGCGACGACAACAGCCGATCCACCAACCGCTCGTAAGCATCGGGCGCGGGATCGCGGATGAAGTCCTCGACCTCTTCGTAGGTCGGCGGCAGCCCCAGCAGATCGAACGACAGCCGCTTGATCAGCGTCGCCCGATCGGCGCTTGGGGCGGGCTGCATCTGCTCGGCTTCGAGGCGTGCGACGATGTAGGCGTCGATGGGTGAGCGGCGTGGTTGATGGTCGATGATTGACGGCTGAGCGTGAAGGTGTTGGGCTTCTCCTGTCCCCTCGCCCCCGGCTTTGTGGGGGAGAGGGTTAGGGTGAGGGGGCTTCTCTTCGCCTTCTTTTCGGCCGCCTTTTCGTCCGTCTTTTTCCAAACTTCGAGGAAGTGCAGCAGGAGCGGGTGCGAGTTGGGGAGCGTTGTCGCCATTCGGCCCCCTCACCCTAGCCCTCTCCCCCGAAGACGGGGGAGAGGGGACAAGAGTTGGGACCGTTGGCCGCTTGACCGGTTGCAGCGACCACCAATCTCGACCGCCGCGGACTTCGGTCGTGGCTTCGAACAGGTCGAGCTTGCGATCGTCGGGCCAGTCGGCTCCGGCGGCGATCCAGTCGCGCAGCGCGGCGATTTCGGCGGCGGGCAGCTTTTGCGAATGGCCCCGCTTCGGCGGCGGCATCTCGCCCGCGGAGACCCGCGTCAACAGTTGGCTCTGCTCGGGGTTCCTCGGCACCACGACCGGTCCGCTCTCGCCCCCTTTGGCCAGCGACGCTTTGTCGCTCAGCACCAGCTTGCCCGACGCTTCGCGCCCGTGGTGACATTCGAGGCAACGCTTGACGAGGATCGGAGCGATGTCGCGCGAGAACCGATCCGGCGCATCGGCCGCCTCCGCGCCGACCGGCCAGGTCAGGCCGAGCGTCAGGAACGTCGGCCACATCAACATCAACAACGTCAACGTCAGAGTTCGCCCCGGCATGATGGCTCCGTTCGATCAGGTCCGTCTCGGTGATGCGGATTCTTGCGTCGAACGATGATAATCGAGCAACGACGGCGTCGACCATCACGCCGCAGAAAGAAGGCTCGCTTTCGTGGGGCAGGGTGCCCTTCCGGGTCCGATCTCGCCTTGTTAGAACTCACACATCAGGCGATTCATTGACGGACGACTTGAAGGAAAGGGCAGGGATGCCGGAATCAACGGGGCCTCGACGACTGGCGTTGTCACGCAGTCGGCGGCTGACCATCGACGTCTTGCATTACAACCGGCGCGTGCCGCTGTGTGCTCACGACCGAAGATGTGATCTCAGCCGTGTCGCGGAACTGCGATCGAAGTTGCCGGCCCGCGTTTCGTGGTCGCTGCTGTTCATCAAGGCGTTCGCGATCGTCGCGCAACGGCAGCGCGTGCTGCGGCAGTCGTACATCGCCTGGCCGTGGCCGCATCTCATCGAACATCCGCACAGCGTGGCGATGCTGTCGACTCAGCGCGAACACCAAGGCGAACCGTGGTTGTTCTGGTCGCGGTTCGTTCAACCCGAGCAACGATCACTCATCGAGATGCAGCACGCCCTCGATCAGTATCAAACTGAGCCGGTCGAGAAGATCTTCCTGCGTCAGTGGCAACTGAGCGGACTGCCGACGTTTCTGCGGCGTCTCGTCTGGTGGTGGACATTGAATCTCGCCGGTGCCAAACGGGCCAAGCGTGTGGGGACGTTCTTCCTGACAACGCTGGCGGGGAAGGGGGTCGAGATCCAGGATCCGCCGGCATTCCTGACCAGCAACCTGACGTACGGACCTCTCGATGAAACCGGGCACTGCCGGGTGACGTTGTCGTACGATCACCGCCTGATGGACGGCTCGACCATCGCCGACTGCCTGATCGACTTGGAAGCGACGTTGAACGGCGAGATCGCCCGCGAACTGGAATCGCTGATCGATGCCGCGAGCCAGGCCGCATGATGTGCGGCACGTCGGAGCGGGCTACAGGAGCATCGCCCGGATGATTCACCACGAAATACACGAAACACACGAAACACACGAAAGGAAGACGGTGAGACAGGTCGCGTGACATGCCAGTGCGGGCGTGAAACGACACCGTGTTTCTGATGACATTCGACTCAACCTCCTGACTTTCGTGTCTTTCGAGTATTTCGTGGTTCAATTCATGAATTATCCAGGATAGCCCAAGTTCAGAAGTGCGGTTGTCGCCACGCTCGCCAGAGCGTGGGCAGATTGCGAAACGAGATGGAATTCCCACGGTCTGGCGACCGTGGTTACACAAGCAGAGAAATCGTCATGAAGAATCTGAAGGGACGCTGTGCCATTGTCACCGGCGCTTCCGCCGGCTTGGGGGTGCATGTGGCGAAGGCGCTGGCGCGCGAAGGGATGAACATCGTCCTGGCCGCGCGCTCGGCCGATGCGCTGGAAGGCGTGGCGGCGGAGTGTCGCGGGCTGGGTGTCAAGGCGATCACCGTGCCGACCGATGTCGCCGACGACAGCCAATTGCAGCGGCTGGTCGACCGGTCGCTGGCCGAGTTCGGTGCGATCGACGTGCTGGTCAACAACGCGGGGATCGAAGCCTTTCGCCCGTATCACGAGATCGATCCCGCTGACATTCGCCGAACAATCGACGTGAACCTGACAGCGTCGCTGTTGCTGACGCGGTTCGTGCTGCCGCACATGGTCGCGGCCGGGCGCGGACACATCGTCAACATGTCCTCGACCGCGGGCAAACACGGGCCGGCCTTCGGCGCGGCCTACGGGGCGTCCAAGGCGGGACTGATCGCCTTCACCCAGGCATTGCGCGGCGAGTATCACGGCACCGGGATCAGCGCGTCGGTGGTATGCCCCGGCTTCGCGTCCGACGGCGGGATTTACGAAGTCATCAAACAGCGGATCGGACGCGCCACGCCGTGGTATCTCGGTTCGACAAGCGCGGAGGCTGTCGCGCGGGCGGTCGTCAAGGCAATCAAACACGACCGCCCGGACCTGATCGTGAACGTCCCCGCGCTGCGGCCGGTCTTCACCCTCTGCCAGGCGTTTCCACGTCTGGGCGAATGGATCGTGCGCCGGACGACGTTCAAGTTTTTGAAACGCGTGGCAACGCATGGCCGGTGATCAGACCGTCCCGTCGGCGGAGCGACGGGACTACGG
>JAYTIB010000783.1:0-3243 GCA_043732205.1 Schlesneria sp.
ACATCCCCCACTTTCCATCCGCGCCGAGGCGAATCGGGATGCTCGTTGTGGCATTGAACGCAACTGGAACGCATCCGATCCGAGATGGCATACCGCAGCCCGCGACCGTTCTCACCATTCACAATGCGGAAGAACGGCGTCTCAGGATCGGCGTTCAACTTCTCCCACGCCTCTTGCTGGAATTCATCCCGCAGTCCGCCCTCCGCTTGACGCCACTTGAACGGATACGGGCTATAGAGACGCGTCCGAGCACCGCTGCCGGCTTCCCCGGTGCGGTTGCCGATCAGCATGGTCAACGTGGCCGGTAAAGGAATGGAATGGCCGTCCTTCTTTTGGTCGTGAGTGATCTCGATTCCATGTTCGATGGCCACACTGACCACTTCCTCGGTGTAAACGGTGCGGACGGTGGCCAGCATTTTGAGGTGGTCATTCGCCGCTTGGATTGCCGCCGACTCAATCAACGTGTTCATCAATCTCAATCGCTGCCACTGGACCACGACGATGGCCACCAGAAAAACGCCGATCAAAAGTCCGGCGACACCGTTGATGTGAAAACGCGGGGGGGCCGGTGTCGAGCCAACCGAGGTATCCGACGTTACCGGGGAGTCATCGGTGGACATTGGTATCGACCTTTCAAACGATCACGGCTCCGAGTCCACTCGACACACGGTGGCAATCTACCAAGGGCCGACACGTTCATCGCCCCACTTTTCTCAAATATCGAAAGAACGGCCGCCCAGGAGCCTGTCCTTGTAATTCGATACTGGCCGTTTTGACTGGCGTTCGCCGAGTCCGTTTCGGAATCGGGCGGGCGGAGGGCTCGATTAGGCTGAGGCGGCTCGCCAGAGTTTCAGTAGGTTGTGGGTCAGGCAGACGAGTGGCCATTCGGCTTTCATCTGGCGGAGTCCTCGCATCGCGAATTGGCGGAAGCCACTGGCTTGTTTGATCTGACAGAACACGGGTGGCTGATGCCCGTCGTGAACTCATCCGGGTGTTCCAATTCCGACGGGCTTTGAACCGGGATCTGCGTTGACCAAAGCGGCCAATGCGGGTTGCAGGCAATCCATCTGGCGGACCAATTGCTGGTAGATCTCTTCGGCTCCGGCCAGATGGTTTTCGTGGCCCATCGTTTCCAGGGCTTGGGCTGTGTCGAGGGGAGGAGACTCGCCGAAGTTTCCCAGCGCGCCTTTGAACGTGTGAGCCGCGCGACGCAGCGTCGCGGGATCGCGTTTCTCAATGGCGCTGCCAATCGCTGACAGGTATTGCGGGCATTCCTGAATGAACAGGTCCAGAATCTCCTTCAGCAGTTCGGCGTCGCCACCCACACGCTGAAGCGCCGCGGCACGATCCAGCGTGAAAGTTGATTCAGTGGGCGGCGTGGCGACGACGGCATCGGGAACGGATGTCTCGCGGGCGGATGGCACGGCGTAGATTTCGATGGCTTCCAGGAGTCGTTCGAGTTGCAGTGGCTTCGACACGTAACCATCCATCCCGGCCGCGAGGCAGCGGTCGCGGTCCTCCTTCAGGGCATGAGCGGTCATCGCAATGATGGGGATGTGGCCACCGCTCGCCGCTTCTTTCTGGCGGATCAGGGCGGTGGCTTCAAAGCCGTCCAGTTCCGGCATCTGCACGTCCATCAGCACCGCGTCGAACGGCCGCTGCTTCAGCGCTTCGACCGCCTCGCGACCGTTCGCGGCCACGGTGACGGCGTGTCCCCGTTTCTCCAGCAGCCGCACGGCGAGCTTCTGATTCACGGCGTTGTCTTCCGCCAGCAGAATCTCCAGGCGCCGCGGGCACGGTCCCAATTCGTGAGCGGCCACCGGCGGCAGCCGTGACTCCGACACGTGAGACATCCCCAGGGCCGAGACGATCGCGTCCCACAAGACCGACTGCCGGATCGGCTTGCTCAAGTAGGCGGCCATTCCCAACTCGCGGCAGCGGACCGCATCGCCGCGGTGGTCGGCCGAGGAGAGCATCATCACCGTCTGGCCCAGGAGCGCCGGATGCTGCTGAATCCGCTCGGCGACCATGAATCCGTCCATGTCGGGCATCATCTGGTCGAGCAACACCAAAGCGTAGGGTTCGCCGGCCTGCCAGGCTTGCTCCAGGGCCGCCAACGCCGCCGGGCCGCCGTCCACGACGGTGGGACGCATCTTCCAGTTGGTCAAAACCTCTTGCAGGATGCGGCGGTTGGTGGCGTTGTCATCCACGACCAACACGCGCAGATCTTGCAGATGGACCGGTTGGACTGGCGGAGGCTCAACACCCATCTCCGACCATCCGCAGCGAGCCGTGAAATGAAACGTGCTGCCGCGACCGGCTTCGCTCTCGACCCAGATGCGTCCGCCCATCATCTCGACCAGTTGCAACGAGATCGCCAGACCCAGGCCCGTGCCGCCGTATTTGCGCGTGGTCGAGCTATCGACTTGCGAGAATGCCTGAAACAGCCGGTGCTTCTTTTCGTCGGGAATCCCGATCCCCGTGTCGGCCACCGCGACATGCAGGCAGACCTCGTCCTCCGTCTGCGATTCGACCTGCACGCGGACCACGATCTCGCCGCCCGACTCGGTGAACTTGATCGCGTTGCCGACCAGGTTCACGATGATCTGCCGCAACCGGCCCGGATCACCCAGCAGGTTGTCCGGCACATCGCCCCGCACGTCGTCGATGAGTTCCAGTCCCTTCTTGTGAGCGCGCAACGCCAGCGTCGCCAGCGTGTCGTCCAGGTTGCCGCGGAGCTTGAAGTCGATCCGCTCCAGGTCCAGCTTGCCGGCCTCAATTTTGGAGAAGTCCAGGATGTCATTGATCACTGTCAGCAGGTGGTCGGCGGAGGTCTTGACCATGCCGAGGTATTCGTGTTGCTCGGGTGAGACTTCGGTGTCGAGCGTCAACTCCGTCATGCCGATGATGCCGTTGAGCGGCGTGCGGATTTCATGGCTCATGTTGGCCAGGAATCGGCTCTTGGCGACGTTGGCCGACTCGGCCTGGCTGGTGCGCTCGCGCAATGCCTTGTTGAGTGCTTCGAGCTGGGACTGCGCCTGTTTCTGCTCGGTGATATCGATCGCCACCGAAATGAATCCCTTGGCCGTGTCGCCGTCGCGGTCGGGCAGGTAATGCAGCAGGTAGTCGACGGTTGGACCGTCGGCCGTGACCCGCTGCCGTTCGACGCGCTGCTCTTCGCCGCGCAATGTCGCGCGGACGAGCGGCTCGTTGATGCGGAACTGCGCGTCGCCGAGCAACTCG
>JAYTIB010000784.1:0-8447 GCA_043732205.1 Schlesneria sp.
GTCTTTCCCAAAACATCATTCAGCCAGTAACTCGAATTGCCCTGGCTCTCATTTGACTTGAGGAGGGGGCGTGTCCGCAGTCCGTACGAAAAACTCACGGACTTCCAGCAACAGTCCCTGGTCGGTATTGCGGATTGGGCCCGTCACATTGACGCTGAATTCTTTTGCTTTGGCTTCTTTCTTCCTGTCTGTCAGTTGCTGATAGGCGTCTCGCTCATCTGGCTCGGGTTGCCGGGCAGCATTTTTCTTGGAATTCCACTGCAGCTTGTTCTGGAGAGGTCCGAGCGTGATCGGTCGTTCAACACCGGGGACTCGCAGGACGAGGCCGCTGTCGTCGCCCGCGACCGTACCATCGACGGTCACCTCGACACCCCGGAAGACGTAGGCCTGATCGACGGATTTCTTGAATTGCAGAACCCACTTGTCCGGGTCGGGGAAAACATTGTCTTTCAAGTACACCCGTGCCGTGCAGTTGTAGCCGTTGGCGGACTTATCGACCGCCTTGACCCCCTCGAGGTCCACTAATGCCCTGTAGGCACCACTCCAGCAATTGCCCTCGATCGCGTTCTCGTAAGGGCAGGTCGTGGTGATTCCCACGACCACCTCGTGGACCTGCGCACCGGCGGACTCGGCCCAGAGGCTGAGCGCCAGGATAACGTACAAGGGGCGGAAGCACGGGAGCATCATCCGAGTGGGTCGCATCGTCGTTCTCCTTCGTAAGGGTTCGTTCCGGCGCGGACATAGTGAGCGGCGAGGTATCATCGCTCGCTGAGTGATATTGTGATCCCCAATGCCGGTCTCAAGGATGGATTCTGATGACCTTGGCGACGGAGGGGACACCGGCCTTGTTCAGCACGAAGAGCATGTAGTGTCCCGGCGGACACAAGTTGGAGTTGGCCGGGGCCGTCACCTTGAGTGTGGGAGTGGTCGCAGTTGCGTCGGTTGCGAACTTCAAGACGTTGATGCGCTGATTCGTGTTGAAGGAGTGTGTCACGGACGATAGTCGTATCCAGTTCACCTTGCCGACCTGGTCGGGTTGAGCCGTCTCCACCGGGAAGTTGTCCCCGTACTTCACCTCGACCGGCGCTTTGGTGATGACGGGGCGGGGGGCGCGCATGCCGTTGGCGAGGAAGAGGTAGGGCGGGGAGAAGATCTGCGCATCCTTGTGGGTGTCTCTGTCGAGGTTTTCTCGATGGTTCCCGTCTATGGAATGCTGAAACGGCTCGCCTGGATTGGGGCGGAATTCCCCTCCGCCCGCGCTCAGCACGGTTGCGTCCGGTAGGAGGACGGCGGTTGAGTGGTAGCACCGGTCGACTGCAGCCTTAGCCAATTTCGTCCATGTACGGGTCTTCGGGTTCCAGAGCTCGGCCGAGCGAATCGGCGAACCGTCCGTGACGTTGTTGAAGCCGTCTCCCTGGGTGCCTCCCATCACCACGACCGTGCCGTCGGGGAGAAGCGTGGCATTGTGCTGGCGGCGTGCGAAGTTCATAGGGGCGATATTATTATTCCATTTCAGCGGCAAAACGTTGAGATCAAGGAGCTCCACGGCGTTGGTGGGCCCGTTCCCGCCGCCGATGTACAGGATTTTGCCGACGTCATCGGGCGTTTCGGTATACAACACCGAGGGGGCATAGTCTTTTGCATCGTTGCCATCACGGTTCGAGTTCGGGAGGGGCGTCCAATTCCCGGTTCCACTGGTGTTGAGGAACTGCGTTAATTTCGGTGGACCGGACATGAAGACCCGGCCGTCGGAGACGACGTGCATCGTCGGATAGTAGGGCGCGTGGTCGAAGCTGGCGGTGGAGAGATCCCTCCATCCTACGCCGTCCCTCCAGACCTGCGAGGTTTTATTGGGGTGTTTCAGCTCGTCGGTACCGAACGAGACGAGGACACCGCCATCCGGTAATGTGATCGCTGTCGGATACCACCGCCCGCCGGTCATGTCCGGCATCTTGCCGAGAGGCGTCCACGTGTTGTCCATGGGATTGTAGATCGTGGCATGAGGCTCCCCGGCTTGGTCGGCGCCGCGGTGCCCTCCGGCGACGAACAAGCGGCCGTCCTCGAGGAAGGTCTGGCTACCGCAGAACAGGTTATAACCCGGCTTATTGGCGGTCTCGGAGAATGCCCCGGCTCCCGTTCCCGCCGGATCCCAGATCCGCGGCGTACAAACTTTTGGGTCGAGCCCTTCCCCCACCTCCCGGCGTGACCAGAACAGCACCTTGCCGTTCGGAAGGACGCTTGCGTGGATCATCACGTTGGGAGTAGTGAATTTCGGCGACCACTCCCCCTTGACCCCGGGCTGGGCGACCGCCGGGGCCGGAGCGGCGGCCGCGAGGGCAAGGCCCACAATCGGCAAAAGGGCGAAGGCAGGCATTCGGAATCGGCTCATGATTAAATCGCTCCTCAATGGGGTTGGACCGGTGAATCTGTCGGTGTCCGTGCCTTTCGGCCGGCGCTATGGGCTCAGAAGGTGATGGTCGTCAACACGCCGGAGTGCGGGAACTTGACGTCGAGTAACTGGGTCGTCGCGTCGTGTCGCCAGGCCGAGGTTTCGTTGGCGAAATCGCCCGGGTCGGCCTTCTCGGTCAGCGCCACGCCATCCCTGCGCACGCCCAATGCAGGCCTCCCGGAGAGGACGGTGAGTCGTATGGACCGAGGCTTTGGGGAGGAGATCTTCACCTCGACGCCGCCACCCTCCTTGCAGGTGACCACGGTGTTGTCGTAAACGGTGAATTCCGACGTGCCGGCGGGGTAGATCCGGAACAAGAGGCCGTCGCCCGGCGTCCGGACCGCGTCGTTGTTCACATAGTTGGCGTCGCAGAGCGTCTGCGGCACCTCCAACAGCATCGGAATGATCGCCCCCTCGCGTACAAACAGCGGCAGCCTGGACCGATCGGAGTTAGACCAGGTGAAGTCTTTCCCACGGTCATTCCGGTCGATCCGCTCGTTGGTCCAGTAGTCGATCCAGCGGCCCTTCGGGAGATAGACGTTACGCGTCGTCGTGTTCGGCTCAATGATGGGGGCGACGAGCAACTCATTGCCGAAGTAGTAGGTGTGATTGATACCGAACGTCGTCCGGTCGTCCTGGTGGAGTAGGACCAAGGGACGCATGATCGGCAGGCCAGTCTCGCTAGACTCCTTGGCATACGTGTAAATGTAGGGGAAGAGTTGCGTGTGAAGCTCGGCATAGAACCGGTAGTTCCGCAGGGCCGCGTTATCGGCGAACTTCTTGTCCGGGTCGAGGTGCTCATCGTTCCGGACGTAGCCCCAGGGATACTGCCCGTGGGGGTGGGAGGTGCTCACTTGACGGTGCATCTGCATGATCGGGGTGAAGCAGCCGAACTGCGTCCAGCGCATGAACAGGTCGACATCGTTCGGTGGCGGCTCGAAATCTTTCTGGTAGCCTCCAATGTCGTGGCTCCAGATCGAGAAGCCGCTCAGGGCGGCGGAGAGGCCCGCGACGATGACGCTCGGCAGGCCGTTGGCTTTCTTGAAATTGGGCTGGTTGTCGCCCGCCCAGCACCCCGGAAAGGCCTGCGACCCATGGAACCCGCTTCGAGCGAAAATCAGCCCGTTCTCGGGGCCAACGGCATCGCGGAGAATGGTGTAGACAGTTTTGAGATACTCGACGCAGTAGCGATTGCGCATCTCCTGCGCCGTGACGCCAGGGTCGAAGTACTTCGCCGAAATCGACAGGTAGTTGCCGGTCGGATTGTTGTTGGCGCCAGCGGTCGTTACGGCCTCACCATCGTCGGTCTTGAAGCCGCAGATGGCCGGCTCCTTTGCGCCGGACTTCGTGGTGACGTGGCTATCATTGATGAGCTTGACCAGTTGGTCCTTGAGCCAGTCCCTAGCCGTCGGCTTGGTGAAGTCGATATGACGCCCATGTCCCTTCCACCAATGCACGCCGGACCCGGCTCCGTCCGACTCCGACCCGACAAACACCCCGCTGGTGACGCCAAGTCCAAAGTTGGACGCGATCGCGTCCTGGCCGACAACTTCCCCCTGTTTGGATACGTCGTTCGTGAACGGGGTCATCCAGCAGACGACCTTGAGGCCGTTGGTCTGGAAGAACTCCATCATCTCGGCAAGTGATTTGAAGCCGTCATACTTCTTCGTCGGCGCGGTCGGGTGATTTTCAAAGACTCCGTGCGCCCCGAATTGCTTCGATTCATCCGGATTCGCCCCGTCCTTGATATTGAAGTTGAAGTCGTTGTAAGCCTTCTCCCAGGGTGAGTCAAAAACAAACGCCGACGCGGGGATGCCCCGTTCGAGGAATTTCTTGACGACGTACTGTACTTCGCCCCCATTGCGCCAAACGTCCGAAGAGATCCAAGGCCCGAATACCCAAGGTGGCGGTAGGGGCGGTCGGCCGGTCAAAAGTGTGTAGCGACTTAGGACGTCGGGCAGCTTGGGGCCGGAGATGACATGCAAAGCCAAGCCCGGGGACCGCTCGGGGATGAAGGGCTGGGAGACGACATACCGGTTGGCAGCCGACTTCCGCATGTCGAAGGTGCTCTCCACGGACGAGTCGAGATGGAACCCATAGCCGCGGCTGCTCATGAACCATGGCGTGGTCTTGTAGGTGAAGTCGTCGTTCTCCGGGTGGTTCACGACGGATTTATCCCCGGGATGGTCGATGGTCTGGATCTTGACGCGCCGCCCCGCCTGGTCCAGCTTGTTGAACCGCTCGCCGAATCCGAAGAAACTCTCGGAAGCGTCGGATGCCGCGGCGATCGAGGCGGATTGCGGCGTCGGCCCGCCCCAGTCGGTGACCTCGTATCGCATCACCCCTTCGGCCGGGAACGTGAACCGTGCCGTCGCCTTGGCCCCACCAAGATCCTGGTCGACTTCGAGGCTGTTGGCCGTCTTCCGCGGCATTCCGATGACACGGCCGAGTGGCACCCTCCGGTTGGCGAACTTGATCTCGGGTGGTTCGAGTGTGACAACGTTGTTGAGAGACTTGCCCGCCAAGTCGGGCCCGGCGAGCGCGATTTTCCCCGTGTCTTGGAAGATCTGCGCCTGGAACACGCCGGAGACGGAGTCGAGGGTAATTGCATTGACGGGTGGCATCATATTCTCGTGCGGTTTGAAACGGCACTCGTTTGAAGGGAGGCCCACTCTTGCAATCTTTCCGTAGAACTGCAAGAAGATCCTCCTCACCTAAACAGGTGAGATCGATACGGTTGACAAAGGACGGGCCACATGAAACACGAGTTGTATTTTGTGATTCGGTACGATGGAAATCTGGAGCGAATCCATCGCGTCGAAGCGCCCGAAACCTCGATTGGGCGACGGGTGGCCCGGCTTGACCAGTCGAACGAAACGAGACGTGTGCCACTGCTTCGGAGTCCTCGGAGAAGCAGTGCGAGTGGGAAACCAACCTTCCCTTCGCACTGCTTGTCCCAAAGCTGCCAAGCAGTGGCACGGCCAATGTGGTGGAACGCCTCAATCCGGGCCACCCTGCCCACGCCGCCCCATTGAATCGCATCGTCCTGACGTGGTTGCTGGCGGTGAGTCGTGGCAGGTACAGTTCAAGCGGTTTCGGACTGCCTGCCTTGAAAGACTCGCCATGAATCTTCATCAGGAATATCTGAAGGCTGTCACGCGACGGCACTTCTTCGGCCAATCGGGCGTCGGACTCGGAGCGGTCGCGCTGGCTTCGATGTTGCAACGCGACGGCGTGGCTGCTCCGCCGTCGGTCAAGGGGATCAATCCGCTCGCTCCGAAGCTGCCGCCGTTGCCCGCCAAGGCCAAGCATGTGATCTATCTGCACATGGCGGGCAGTCCCACGCAGTTGGACCTGTTCGACTACAAGCCGACGCTGCAAAAGTACAACGGCAAGCCGTGTCCGCAGGAGTACCTGGAAGGAAAGCGGTTCGCGTTCATCAAGGGCGTGCCGAACATGCTCGGCACGCCGTTCACCTTTGCGAAGCACGGCAAGTCCGGAGCCGAACTGAGCGAGGTCTGGAAGTTTCTGCCCGAGGTCGTCGATGACATCGCCATCGTGAAGTCGATGCAGACCGAACAATTCAACCACGCCCCCGCGCAACTGTTTCTGCACACAGGAACGAACCTGTTTGGCGGCGCGTCGCTCGGTTCGTGGACCACGTACGGTCTCGGTTCGGACAACGAAGACCTGCCGGGCTTCGTGGTCCTGACCAGCGGCGGCAAGACGCCCGATGCCGGCAAGAGTGTCTGGGGGAGCGGCTTCCTGCCGTCGATCTATCAGGGGGTCCAATGCCGCTCGCCCGGCGACCCGGTGTTGTTCCTGTCGAACCCGAACGGTCTCGATCGCACCGGCCGGCGCGAGACGCTCGACGCCCTGAAGGCGCTGAACGAGTTTCAAGCCGAGAAGCTCGGCGATCCCGAAACGATCACTCGCATCGCCCAGTACGAGCTGGCGTACCGCATGCAGATCTCCGTCCCCGAGATCATGGACATCTCGCAGGAGCCGCAACACATTCTCGACCTGTATGGCGCGAAGCCCGGCTTCGTTCCCGAGTCGGATGCGGCGGCCGATCCGCGCGTCGTCTACAAGGGAACCGACGCGGCACTGGCGAACAACTGCCTGCTCGCGCGGCGGCTGGTCGAAGCCGGGGTGCGGTTCGTGCAACTGTACGACTGGGGCTGGGATCATCACGGTGTGAGTCCCGGCGAGCACATCCCCACGATCCTGCCGATCAAGGTGCAGCAGATCGACCGGGCGCTGACGGCTCTGATCAAGGATCTGAAGCAGCGCGGCCTGTTCGACGAAACGCTGATCATCTGGGGTGGCGAGTTCGGCCGCACGCCGATGCAGCAGAACAACGCTCCGAACCAGCCGTACATCGGCCGCGATCATCACCCGTACGCCTTCACGATGATGCTGGCCGGCGGCGGGATCAAGGGGGGCCAGACATACGGTCAGACCGACGACATCGGCTACTACATCACGGAAAACCCGATGGACATCCGCGACCTGCAAGCCACGATCCTGCACCTGCTGGGTCTCGATCCGTTCAAGCTGACGTACTCGTTCCAGGGTCTCGACCAGCGACTGATCGGCGCGGAAGGCAAGGCCCGGCTGCACCCGGCGCTGCTGGCATGAGCTCCCGTCACGGATGACCCGCCGAATTCATTCCCCCTTCCCCTTCAAGGCGTTCGCATGCCGCGAGTCCTGTCCGCACACCGGTGTCCGGGGTGCGAGATCCGCCGGCCGTTGTGCTTCTGTGCGATGATCCCGCACATCGAGTTGCAGACGCGCGTGATCATCCTGATGCACACCGGCGAAGAAGTGCTGCCGAGCAACACGGCGCGGTTGGCGGCCAAGGCGCTGCCGAACAGTGAGATCCGTGTCAACGGTCGAATCGGGGACCGGCTGTCGATGGACGGCCTGGTCGAGGAAGGTCGTCAATCGTTGCTGTTGTTTCCCAGTTCCCATGCGGCCGAGCTGACCCCCGCGTATGTCGCCGGTCTGAAGGGTCCGTTCAACCTGATCGTCCCCGATGGAAAGTGGCGGCAGTGTCAGAAATTTTCGCGGCGCGAACCGGCGCTGGTCGGCATTCCGCACGTCAAGGTTCCGATCGGAAAGCCGTCTGAATACAAGTTGCGGACTCAGCCGAATGACAACAGCCTCTGCACGCTCGAAGCGATCGCGCGGGCCCTCGGTGCGCTCGAAAGCCGCGACGCGCAGGATCAACTCGAAGCCGTGCTGCGCGTGATGGTCGAACGGACCTTGTGGGCGCGCGGCATGCTGACGGAGATCCAATGCACCGTGGCCGGCATCCCGCCCGAAGCGTTTTCGATGCGCGCTCCCGATCGGGTCGTTTAACCCTGAGCCAACGGCGAAGGTGTCGGGTGCCAGCGCCCCGATACGTGTGCCGACGGTGCCAGCGGAGACTGACGCGTCTGCCCGCTCCCCCTTCGCCGTTGGCTCAGGGTTAAACGAAATCGGATGCGCCCGCCGTGGGCAGCTTGTTCGGTGGATGTCGAGTGCCCACAATCACGAGCGAAGCACCGCAGCCGCGGTGAACCACTCGCGCGACATCTCCTTCAATCCCCGGAGCCTCTCATGATTCGACGCCTGATCGAGTTGACGACTTTGGCCGCGTTTGCAGTCTTTCTGATTGGCGTGCGAGTTCATGCGGCCGATCCGGTGCGTGTGGGGATTCTCGGCATCGATAACTTTGGGTCGGTCGCTTACACCGAGTTTCTCAACCGGCCGCATGCTGAAGGGGTCTTCGAGGGAGTGCGGGTGGTCGCGGCGTACCCGATCGGCAGCGACGATTATCCGGACAGCGCGAAGCTCGTCGAAGATTGGAAGAAACAACTGCTCGGCATGTACCAGAAGCCGAAAGACCCGCAGGACGCCGTGCCGCCGATCGAGATGGTCGGCTCCGTTGACGAACTGCTGAAGAAGTGCGACGCGGTGATGATCTTCAGCATGGACGGCCGGCTCCATCTGA
>JAYTIB010000785.1:0-3224 GCA_043732205.1 Schlesneria sp.
GGCGCACACGTACCAGCATCACCAGCCCAATAGCAGAATGTGCATCACCAGTCCGGTCAGTGCGGCAGTCACCCCGACCCGGAAATTGTCATGCGAGCGAATCGGCAGCGATTCCACGACCGCTCCCGCCAACGCGGCCGCGGCCCCGATGCCCAGTGCCATGCCATAAGGGACGGCGGGACGGGCATCGATCCAGTAATTGAGCGATGCCGCCAGCGTTCCCGCGACCACGAAGCAACAGAGCCCCGCCCAAGTCTTGCGATGATTCCACGGCAGGCGACGGCCCCCCAGCAACTTTCCGCCCAACGCGGCCGAGCCGTCTCCGAACGCGAGCACACCCAGCGTCATCAATCCCAGTTCGGACCGACCGGGCAACAAGAGCAGCATGGCCACGACCGGCACGCTGTATCCGATCACCGACATGTGCCACAGGCTTTCATCGGGGCGGGCGAAATCCCGTTCGCGGATGATGGCGAAAGTAATCGTCGTCAACGACACGGTGATCACGATTCCGATGAGCAATGCCCCCCAGGGATCGGTGTGGGGAATGATCAGCAGCAGCAGCGGCAACAATCCGGGCAGCATGTGCAGCAGTCGGCGGCGACACTCACAAAGTCCCAGCCGTTCAATGAGCTGGCGAACACCCCACAGACGCCACGGAAAGGCGGCGGTGTCGGCAGTCGGGGAGCGTGCAAGTAGAGGCGGATGAAGTTCCGGGGACGAGGCGCGGCTCATGGTGGCTCGGATCCAATTCAACGGAGAGTTGGGATGAAAGTCGGCGGATTCAGTGCCGGATTCCCCTGTCGGCTCACGTCGTTGAATCGACCGCGCGCCGCGATGATCCTCCCTGGTCATCGGTTGGAGAGAGTTGACGAGGCCTCGAATCTCCTCCAATTGATCGGCGGAATCTGCAAGCTGGCTGAAGTGTAACACGCTGGCCGCTGCATTCACGCTGCTCGACACGACAGGCGCAACCGGCACGGTCACGGACGAATCGAGGGACGGGAGCGAACGGCGAAGAGGGAACAGCAAATGGCGAATGCAGAATGGAATGGCGAACCATCCGATTCTGCATTCGCCGTTCACGTTTTGGCGAGTTGGCAACCTGGCTTGTCAGCCTGTCATCCGCGCGGAACCCGCGTCGCGACCCGGCGGGTTCGGCGCTGCGGTCCGGTGGAGAGTGCCGCCGGCTTTGTGCGCCGTTTGCGGGCTTGGGTCGCGACGATCTTCGGCAACTTGACCTTCGGCGTCGGGCGTGTCGTCGCGGGAGAATCGATCCGGCGCAGCACAGCCATCAGGCGGACCACATCGCCGCGCGTGATGATTCCGATCAGGCGGCCTCCGGAGACGACGGGGAACTGACCGTATCGTCCGTCACGAAACAGCCGCGCCACTTCGGCCGCATCGGACTCCGGCGAGAAGACCGGGATGTTGCGACTCATCAGTTGTTCGACGGTGGCATCGCGGGCTTCGCCGCTCAGTTCGGCTTTCAGCAACTCGTAGTCGGGCACGACGCCCAGCAGGCGGCCGAGCGTGTCGGTCACATAGAGCTCGGTGGCTTCATGACGCGACAGGATTTCGAGTGCCCCGTCGGCGGAGCATTCCGGAGGAACCATGACCGGTCGTTGAGTCATCAGATCCGCTACGGTGAGACGCATGGTTGCCACTCCCAGGCTGGTGTGTCGTCTGCGACGGGGTTGTCACAGTTGGACGACGGAAGCCTACGATGCGTTTTGGCAACGTGCGGCGAAAAATCATCACGTTTTTCGCAGATTTCCCATCAGGCATTCACGACAAGGATTGCCGGAACACCCACAGGCGTTCCCTTCACGAGAACCGGTACAACCGGCCATTCGGAAGATACCGTCAACACCTCGGTCCCCCGTTCCCCGACCAGGACCGTGTCCCCCATCAGCACCGGTCCGACGGAGGGATGCCAATAGACGGGCGTGCCGGCCGTCAATCGGAATTCACTGTTGGGCATCAGGGGAACGGTGCCGAACTCGTACTCCACGACCTCCGCCTGATCCGCCATCCGCCATTCGGCGTCGACGCCCAACTTCTCGTACATCCGATGGACACGGTTCCAGACTTCGAACAACTCCCAATCGGGTTGCGAGAAATAGACACCGGTGGCCGCAATCAGGGCCGCGGGTTGAAACGCCTTCAGCAGCGCTGCGGGGGGATCACCCAGTGTGACCGTCCGGGCCGCGCCGACGAACAGGCCGCAGTACCGGCCGACCGCTGAAATCGTGCAGTAACTCTGCACCGGCGAATTGTCGAAGTTCCAGCGCCGGAAGCGAACTCCCCGACCATCGCCCAAAACTTGGATTCGTTCGGGTTGAACACCGTGCTTGAAGAGCCGGTGCGACACCTCGCCCGCGATCTCCGCTTCCGTCCGCCCCCGGACCATGCCGCGCGCGGTGGCTTCGATCGCGCGCGTCAGCAGTCGGCCCGCCTCACGAATACGGGTCTTCTCGTAGTCCGACAACGGCAGGCGCAGTCCGAGCAGTCTCAGCCCCACATCCGTGGTTCCGGGGAAGCCGGTGTCACTGGCGACGCGCCGGCCGCGGCACAGATCGGAAAGCATGACCGACCGCGGTTCGGTCCACGGACGCTCCTTCAACTGGAACCCCATGTTGCAGACTTCCGACTCGAAAAACTGATTCGTGTCGACGTTGCTGCACGCGATCACGCGCGCCTCGGGCGTGATGAACAACGCCCCGGTCGCTCCCGTGGCCCCCCCCCGTTCATTGCTGCCGCCGGCCGTCATCCAGGTGAAGTTCGAAGGCTTCTGCAACAGCATCGCCGAAAAATCCTCCTGCCTCAGGAACTCGGCCAACCGCTGATGCCGGGCGGCAATTTCACTGAGTCTCTCGGTATCCAGCGTGGCATATTCGGCGGAGGAAAGTGGATCTGACAGGTCAACCATCGCGGTGCTCATGTGAGATCTCGTCGGGTGCGGGAGGAGAATCCGCGATGTCGGGGAACTGCGAGGTGAAGGGACATGAGTCTTTGCGACGCCGTTCGAAAGAACAGTCCCGCGAAAACTCGGTTTGCAAGCATATCATATTGCCAACCGGTTTCTAAAATGGCGACGGACCGGACCGCGGGAATTGTCGAAGCATGACGTCTCCGACAAAAGTAGCAGGCACACTCCGTGTGCCGTCCGCGATAGCGCGATTCGCAGAGGAATTCGGTGAACGGCACATGGAATGTGCCTA
>JAYTIB010000786.1:0-3224 GCA_043732205.1 Schlesneria sp.
CTGGACGTCGCCGCCATCCAGCAGGATCGCGAACGTCACGCCGTCGAGTTCGCGCGGCGCAACAACGTGATCCTGGTGCTGAAGGGACACGGGACGATCGTCACCGACGGACACCGATTGTCCGTCAATCAGACCGGCAACAGCGGGCTGGCCACCGGCGGGACAGGCGATGTCCTGACCGGCCTGATCGCGGCGCTGCTCGCCCAGCGCATCCCCCCGTTCGAGGCGGCCCGACTGGGTGTCCATGTTCATGGCATCGCCGGGGATCTCGCCGCGGAAGACATGTCCAAACCGGGCCTGATCGCATCCGACCTGCTCACCAAGATTGGACGAGCATGGTGCGAGATGGGGGCGTAGAGCTTGGCCAAGGCCGACGTTACTGTAGTCCGGTCGCTCCTTACTGTAGTCCGGTCGCTCCGCCGACCGGACGTCCCGTCGGCGGAGCGACGGGACTACAGTAGTCGCCAGCCGTCCTGACCCCAAAATGTCCGCTTGCCGCAACCCCACGCGTCATTCGTCGGTGACGCACCCGTCCGACGCGCTTTTGACGAGTTGAATGTACTTGAACAGCGTGCCTCGCGTGGCCTTCAGTGCCGGGGCCTTCCAGGCGGCGCGGCGGCGATTGAGTTCGGTGGACGCCAAGGCCACGTCGATCCGGTTCAAGTTCGCGTCGATGGCGATCATGTCGCCGTCTTGAACGAGGGCGATCGGACCACCCTCCTGGGCTTCGGGAGTCACATGCCCGACGATGAAGCCGTGCGAACCGCCCGAGAACCGGCCGTCGGTGATCAGCGCGACGTCGGAACCGAGACCGGCACCCATGATCGCCGATGTCGGCGTCAGCATCTCGGGCATGCCGGGGCCACCCTTGGGGCCTTCGTAACGGATGATGATCACGTCCCCCTTGCGGATCTTGTTTTGTTCCAAGCCGCGGAGCATGTCTTCTTCGGAATCGAAGACGCGCGCCGGACCGGTGAAGACCAGCCCCTCTTTGCCGGTGATCTTCGCCACCGCGCCGTCCGGGCAGAAGTTCCCGCGCATGATCCGAATGTGACCGCTCGCCTTGATCGGTTGCTCGACCGGTTGAATGATGCGCTGACCCTCCGCCAGACCCGGCAGATCGGCCAGGTTTTCGGCGAGCGTCTTACCCGTCACCGTCAGGCAACTGCCATCGAGATAGCCTTTCCGCAACAGATACTGCATGACGGCGGGCGTGCCACCGATGTGATGCAGGTCTTCCATCACGTACTTGCCCGACGGCTTCAGGTCGGCGATGTACGGCACTCGGTCGCTGACGGTTTGGAAGTCATCGATCGTCAGCGGCACATCGACCGACCGCGCCATCGCGATCAGATGCAGGACGGCGTTCGTCGAACCACCCGTGGCCATGATCAGGACCATCGCGTTTTCGAACGCGGCCCGCGTCATGATGTCGCGCGGCTTGATGTCCCGTTCCAGCAGAATGCGGATGAACTTGCCGGCCGCCAGGCATTCAACCAGTTTGGCCGGATCGTCAGCCGGAATCGACGAACTGTACGGCAGTGACATCCCCATCGCTTCGATCGCCGACGCCATCGTGTTGGCGGTGTACATCCCGCCGCACGCCCCCGCACCGGGGCAACTCTTTTCGACGATCGCCTGCCGCTCTTCGTCGGTGATCTTCCCCGCGAGATATTCTCCGTAACACTGAAAGGCCGAGACGATGTCGAGCTTGGGATGCAGCGGCAGGCAGCCGGCGCGGATCGTGCCGCCGTAGACCATCAGCGCGGGCCGGTTCAGCCGGCCCATCGCGATCAGGCAGCCGGGCATGTTCTTGTCGCAGCCGGGGATCGAGATGTTCGCGTCGTACCACTGGGCCGCCATGACCGTTTCGATGCTGTCGGCGATCAGGTCGCGCGACTGCAACGAATACGACATGCCGTCGGTCCCCATCGAAATCCCGTCGCTGACGCCGATGGTGTTGAACCGCATGCCGACCATCCCCGCTTCACGCACACCCTCGCGGACCCGCTCGGCCAGCTTGTTCAGGTGCATGTTGCAGGTGTTGCCGTCGTACCAGACGCTGGCAATCCCGATCTGCGGCTTGTCCATGTCTTCGCGCGTCATGCCGGTTCCGTACAGCATGGCCTGTGAAGCTCCTTGGGAGCGGGGCTGGGTGATGCGTGAGCTGAACTTGTTCAATGGCGCGGACATGGTCTTCACTCGTTGACAAAGAGTTGGACGACGGGGAAGAAAACACGAAGTTCGGGGTTCAGAGGCAGTTTGAAAACCAACCCGAAGCGAAAGTTTTGAAGTTGCGCAGTTTGGGATTTCAGCCCCAACGGGGCGATGTTATGCCAGCCCAGGGCAACGCCCTGGGTTGGCAGTTGACCGTGATTTTCAAGCCCTGAAGGGGCGACACTATTCCTGCGAGCAAAATAGGGCCGCCCCTTCAGGGCTGGAGATTCTGTGACGACCGGTACCCAGGGCGGCGCTCCCGTTGGTCGCTTGCCCTGGGCTAACTTAGGGCTGCCCCGTTGGGGCGGAAATCCAAAACAGCGCAACTTCAAAAAGCGAAGCGAGGGACGATTCCACGCGAGAACTCCCGACGCCCTCGCTCACGCTTCGGGTTAGTGTTTGCATTTTGAATCGGCTTCTCGGCCGCGCCGGCCACGCGACGATGTCGAAAGACGATGTCGAAAAAGGAACCGGCTTCACTGAGACTCAGGACACGAGGTCCGACGGATGCGGAACCCGGTCGACCTTGGGAAGCACTTTCGGCTGGTAAATCGTGGTGTACGCGGCGGCCTTGCGGTGGGCGTCCACCGCCGTCTGATCCGCCCAGTGTTCGTTCAGAAGGAACACGTTGGAGTTGGTCTGCGAATGATAGACCTCAAACCGCAGGCAACCGGGTTCGGCGCGCGACAGGCGTCCCTGTTCCGAGAGCAGTGACTGGATCTCCGCCACGTCGTTGGGATCTTTGACGGTCAGCACGACGTTCAAATAGATCATTTCAACACCTGAATTCCGGGGCTGGAAAAATGTTCGGGAAGGGTAGCATCCAACACAACAATTGGCCAGCAATGGGTTGACGGCAGGCAGGGCTTTGTCCAGTTTGAAGTTGCACAAAATGTAGGGTGGGACCAGCTCGCGTCGAGCGCCGGCCCACCCGCTTGAAATCGCCGGCAATGATGGTGGGCCGGCGCGGCGAAGCGCCGCTGGTCCCACCCTACGGTTGGCCCAGA
>JAYTIB010000787.1:0-3223 GCA_043732205.1 Schlesneria sp.
GTGGAAACGTCAATCGAATCGAGAAGCTGCCGGGCCTCTTCGGCGGTGAGGACCGGCGTCCGCCCGACCGTCACGACATGCTTCGGCCCGCGCACCGAGGCCGCTGGATTCACTGGAATGACTTGCCCCGTGACCAGCCAGTCGAACAGCATCTTCAACGCGGCGAGTTTCTGCTTGACGCTCGGTCGGTCGATCTTCGTCCCGAGTTCTTCCACGTAGGCAGCAACGAGGAACGGGCTGATGTCGCGGAGACCGATGTTTCGCTCCTCACACCAGTCACAGAAGTCTCGCACCGCCCGCCCGTAGGCTTCGCGCGTGTTCCGATTACGGATCGTGACCGTAAAGAATTCGATCATCCGCCGACTCGCGTGTTCCCCCGCATCACGAAACAACTTCGGAAGTCTGTCCAATCCGGGGACCGAAACTTGACGAGCCGAGAGAACGAGGTTGTGATCGCTTCGGCGCCATTACGATTTCGGCGTCGGTTCTGGCAAACCCGCTCGCAGGGCATTGCAAAAGTCGGCGATCATCGCGTCGGCACTCTTCAAGGTGGTTTCGACCGAGTTCGATGCGTCAACGTCTTTCTTCAACGAGTCGATTCGGACCTCCCATTTCTGACAGCGTTTCAGCAACCGCTTCGCCAGCGTGAGGTTCGTGAGGCTGTCGCGGCCCTCCGCGATGCGGTCCTCTAATCTCTTCTGTTGCCGGGAGCAACCGGACTTCAATTCCGTCAGGCGCAGGCTCAACTCGCGTGGATTGGATTTGGACCGTTCCTTCCAATCGTGCTCCAGCGCGGCCGCCAATTGGTTGAGGTAATCCTGATCGGTCTGGTGGGCGGCGAGCACATCGTCGCGTTGCCAGCCCCAGGCGGGGTGGCGGTCACTGTGTGGCCTTTGCCACATGAAGATCCCCAGAAACACCAGCGCCGCCGTGGCGGTGGTCACCAACCAGGGCCAGACGGCCCGTCGGCTGGCTCGCGATGGTGATGCGGTCGTGGCGAGATACGCCGCGGCGACGCCAACGCTGGGGGCAACCGGCAGGGCTTTGATCGCGGATTGCAGTTTCTCCCAGGATGCTTCGAGTTGTTCGGGCGGATACTGGCTGACTGCGGCTGCGGTCCAGAAGTCCCCTCCGAGTTCCAGCACTTTCGCCCGCAAGTCCCAGAGCTGCTGGGGCGAATCCAGTAAATCGTGGAGTTGGTCGGCCGAGGCCGCTTGCAGTCCCACCGTCAGGATGCGATCCAACGTTGGGGGATCAAACACTTCTGATAGTGAATGCGCCTGTCGCTCCGGCGGAGCGGACAATCGTTCGAGATCCGCCACGACCTCGTGGAGACGGTCGCCGCACAATTCGCGGTCGAGCCAGGCCGCCAACTGCTGCGGTTCCTCCGGCAGTTCAATGTTCCGCAGCATGATGTCCCTTTCCTTCCAAACACGTCCGCAGTTTCTTCTTTCCGCGCAGAACCATGCACGACGCGGCGTCGGTCGTGCAGCCGTTCTTGTGGGCGATTTCCGGGATGCTGAGTCCGTACTCGTGCCGGTCCACGCAGGCGGCCACGTCGCGATCGGCGGCGTGCTGGTGCTTGCAATCTCGCACGCCAGTGTCGGATTCCTTTTGCATCACAATCGGCTCGGGCCGCGAGTCCCCGCTCGCGATCGGATCCAATCCGTCGTCACGTTGTTCCCGTCGCTTCCGTTTCGCTGAAATCAGGAAATTGCGGCCCACGATCACCAGCCACGCGAAATTGATCGGCTCCTTTCGGAGCCACGTTTTCAACCAGGCGTCGTGTGCCCCGTCCTCGGCATCTGGCGATGCCCAACCTTTGGACTGTAGGCACCGAACCAATCGGGGATGCACCCGGCGATAGAGCCGCTCAAACGCCTTTATCGAGTGCGTCTCGTTCCAGTCTCGAAAGAGTTCATCATCGGAGGGCGGCTGGGTATTCATGGTCATCAGTGTGTCCGACTTCATAACCACAGGCAATTGTTCCCCGGCATTCGCTCCTGAACGCACGAGCGTCAGAAATCTGTCAGGATGAGTTTCCACATTCTCAGCCGATTGAGAGTACGGTTCATCGCCACGGAAAAACTGGAGACCCCTCTGACAGATTTTACGGGGTGCTGCGTTTCCATTTTGAACGTGCCGGTTGCACCGGCTCCGGTCCCCATCGGTTGGCGGACCGGCACATCGTAGTCGCAGCAAAGGAGACCTGAAAATGTGGCGGAAACTCAAAGTGGCAGTGTCGCGGGGGGTTGTGATCGGACTGCTGGCTTGGTTCGTGGGGTCGTCCCCGAACCTGCGGTCCCAGGGTGTGAGCGTTTTTTCGCAGGGAATGCAGTGGGTGTCGCGCCAAGTCTCGTCGGTCCTGGCGCAGGAAGCGAGGCAAATCGACGGACAGATTCAAACGGTCAACGAGCGTCTGGCGGTGACGGAGGAATTGTCCGACATGGCGCGTTCGCCCGCGGAGCGTCAGGCCTATGCGGCGGAGAGAAATGATCTCGAAGCCCGCAGACTGGCGAAGACGGTCGATCTGGGACGCGTCGCCGAGCAGGCGGACGCGATCACCCAAGCGGGCCAAGAAATGGCCGCCGACTGGAACAGATCCCGTGGGTATCATCGTCCCGCTCCCGAGTCTCTGGTCCGGCAACTGCACCAGCAACGGAACGAACTGAGTGAAACGCAGCGTGACCGGGATCGGCATGTCGAGCGGCGGCTGGATGTGGAGTCGAACAACGAACACCTCCGGCAACAGCTTGGCGCGACCGCAACCCTGCTGGATGAACTGAAGTCGCAAATGGAGATTCAGCGCGAACGGATCGAATCGTTGGCCAAGCCTGCGACATCGGCCAGCCCGCCGACAACGACGAACGGTTCCGTCGACGAGGGGCGTGCCGCAGCCAACTTTGGGGGGCGCGTGCGACTCTATCGTCTGCGGAGCGCGCCGGCAGAATTGTGATCCGTGAATCGAGCGATGTTCTTTCAGGCCCCGAGATTGCCGTGGTTCTTCCAGGTCGTCCCGGGGCCTGTTGTGTTGAGGGCGTCCAGAATCTGACCGCCATCGAAACCCCCGGCCTGGTTCAAGTCGCGGTGGCTTCGGGTATCAGGTGTCTTCTCTTGTCCCCTCTCCCCCGTCTTCGGGGGAGAGCGACTGTGTTTGAAATCAAGGGCCAATCAAGCGAGTGCGGGGATTTTGCGGGGTGATGGTTGTGGGTGGTGTTCGAGT
>JAYTIB010000788.1:0-3223 GCA_043732205.1 Schlesneria sp.
GCGCGCCGCGCTGGGGACCGAATCCGTTCGCCCTTCGACCGCCGGCCCGTTCGAGTTGGCGTTCGGCCGCCGTGCGGACGTGATCGTGTTGCTCGCCGCGCTGGCGTTCCTCGTGCTGGCGATGCACCACCCGTCTCGAAATGTTCCGGTTCGTGATTTGGAGGATGGGCACTCCTGCCCGTCCGGCTTTGGACTGGAAGACAGGACGGGCAAGAGTGACCATCCTCCGAATTTGTTCCTGGACGGAAGCTCACCGCGCGGAGCGACATCATGAACTTCGCCGAGTGGAATCAGGGGCTGCTGCTGTCCGTGGTGCTGGTCATCGTGGGCGGCATGTTGCTGGTGGGCGCTACATCGTTGCGCGGGCGGTTGATTGCCGTAGGCACGCTGTCGCAGGCGATCGTGCTGGCGTTCGTTGCGAACGGAGCGTTTCACGGACGGAGCGACCTGCCGTTGGCGGCCCTGGTGTTGGTGAGCCTGTTCGTGCTGTGGAGTCTGCTGGCGGTACACGGCAGGGAATCAGGAGTCAGGTGAGCCGGGCGGCGTCAGCCCCCGGACTCTTCGCGACAGTCGTCCGGGGGCTGACGCCGCCCGGCTCACCAAAAATGCCTCATCGAATACCGCGTGATGTATAAACAAAGCACGCGACGGGGGGAATGATCGCAATCAGCGCCCGCAAAGGCTAATCGATCCGTCTCTGCGAGCCCTGCGCCTCTGCGTGAGACCTCTTTTCCAAGTTACCAACAACTCATTCGCATCGCGTGATTCGCGGTGGGCCTCCGGGTAGACTCTGCCCGATTGATTCTCTTCGACCACCCTGTTGAGTCACCGTTCGATGACGTCCCGCGATGAAATCCTGTCGGCCATCCGCAAGCATCTTCCCGAAGCCATGCCGCTGCCCGATTTGGCCGGCCCGTGGATCGAGTACCCCGATCCGATCGGGCAATTCTCCGGCGTGTTGGAAATGATCGGTGGTCGCTGCATCCGCGTGCCAAGCATCGCGGCGATCAACGCAGAGTTGGAAACGATTCCCGCCTACGCGACGGCAAAGCAGACGGTGTCGACGATTCCCGAAGTGGGTCGATCGACCGTCGACTTGAACTCGATCGACGATCCGCACCTGCTGGAAAACGTCGACTTCGCGATCCTGCCGGGCCAATTCGGCGTGGCCGAAAACGCCGCCGTGTGGGTGAGCGACGAGGGACTCAAGCACCGCGTGATCTACTTCCTGTGCCAGCACCTGTCACTGGTGATCCACGCCGCGGACGTGGTCCACAACATGCACCAGGCCTACGAACGGCTGACGTTCACCGGCCCCCGCTTCGGCGTCTTCATCGCCGGTCCGTCAAAAACGGCCGACATCGAACAATCGCTGGTCATCGGGGCGCACGGCCCGCGGTCCATGACTGTGTTCGTCGTGGGTTGACCTTCGCCATTGGCTGCCCCACGAACTCATTGGCACGCCGCAAGTGCCTTTGGCGGGCGCAGGGCACATCGTCGATGACGGCACCGGAAAACAACCACTCATTCCGACTTCGGAGCTATCACTAACTTGTAACCGCGAGCCTTCAGATCGGGGCTGAAGCAGTTGTGTGGTAGCACGACATTGATCTCGCGATCATTGATCTTGTAGACGGACTCAACAGTCCCGGCCGAATCGACGTATTTCACGGCCGATGTTTGCCATGTGTTTGTGTTCACGAGAATCCAGCACTCGCTCACGAACCGCTTCAAGCCGACTTCCCGTGGCGTCGCGACGAGAAGCACCGAGTCTTTCGACACGCCAGAAAGCTTGAACGTCCACTTTGTGCGCATGCCATCGGCGTTGTTGCCGAACAGAAAGAGCTGCCGCATCAATCGACCGTGGGTGGCATCCCACAAATTGAGTGGTCGCGAGACGTCTTTCCGCGGGACCAGAAAATACGCGTACGTCTTGTCCTCGTCATCACAAAACACCAGTTCATTTTGGGTCAGGAACCATGACTCAGCGCGACCTTCCTCAAGCCGAAACGGGTGTCCACTGGTGCCGATCCGTAAACCCCTGGCCGGCGGCTTTCCCCGCTGGTTACCGACAATCCTGTCAGGCCGCAGAACGACACCGAATTTGTCCGGTGCCATGTAGAACAGCTCTCCGTCACTTCGCGTCTCTGTTTCAAAGACCTTGTTGTAGACCGTGTGCTGAAACTTCAATTTCGCCGTCTTGATCTCACGCAACGTCGCTTCCCATTTGTCGAGGATCGCCGCAAGTTCCGGCGTGACCGGCGATGGTTCGATTGGGTCAGGTTCATCGACCCCGTTCAGCGGCACGAACCGAGTGAACAGGCGTGACACGGGCTGATCGACATTCATTCTTGAAAGACCGACTTCACCGTCCAGCAACTTCGGCGACGGCGGAATGACGTCGTCAACCGCAGCCACCGTCGAAACGTACGAGGCCGTGGCGATCACCGGCTCAGCAAGCCAATTCACCCGCTGAACTCCGTGACGATCGATGGCCTGCAGTTGCTCGATCCGCCAACTCGACGGGTTCAACCAGACGCGGATCGATCGAAAGAACAACCGCTCGGTCTCATCCCTGGGGACAGCCTCCACGCAAAGCTGTTTGCCCGCCTGTTCGATGAGCCGCCATTCAAACTGCTCCCTCAGCCGGCTGGCAACGATCACTCCGGCGAGTTGTTCGACCGCGATCGCCGCATGGCCGTTCAGGCTCGTGGAGACGGACAGGTGCCGATTCTCACGCTGCGTGCGCGTCGGAACTTCGTGCTGCTTCGATGCCCATTCCCAGCAGTCGAGAATGCTGTCGACATCCCCGATCACGGCGCGCGGCTCGGCGGCGTGCGAATGGTGCAACCCCGGCGCAACGACCCTCGCCGCGGCGTTCGTCACCGGGGACCGAACATCGGCCGGATCGGCGCAGAACAAACAGACCAGCCAGACAACGGAACCGAACATCGCATCACATCCTTGTGACGAAGCTCGACAGGAGAACAGCCCCGGCGGTATGCGACCGCGTGGCGGAAGAAATGGGCAATCACGTGGGGTGGGACTGTAGGCGAAAGGACCGACTGCCGGAAGATCGACCACGGTTCAAGACGACCCACCTTTGGAGTGCGGTGGCTCGACACCGCTTTGGCATTTTTGGGCCTGGTTCAAATCGAGCAGTTTTCGGGTAGCAGGCATTGGCCCGCGCGTCCCGTCGGCGGAGCGACGGGACTACTGTAGT
>JAYTIB010000789.1:0-8420 GCA_043732205.1 Schlesneria sp.
CTGTCCCCGGTTGGGAATTGAGATCGGCGGAATTCGCTGCCGGCGTTCAGGCAATCAGCCGGTATCGGCGGCATCCGGGCCAAGGTGTCGTGGCAGTCCTGCCGGATGCGACAGTTGTGTGTCCGCCGACAGTCGGCGAAGGGAATCCGGTTCCCCTATTTGGATCGAACATACCGGCTTCGAAGGGCCATCCACACCGATCGGCACGCGCCGACGGGCCGGGCCAATTGACGCGCGGTCGCCGGCTGAAGCCAGGTGAACGAGATCACCACCAGCGCCGCGGCGGTTCCCAGCAGGTTCCTGCGCAGCGAGTCGTTTTCGGCGAACGGAACCAGGAGCGGTCGATACCAAACCCTGGGCATCACCGACGGGCTGCGCGGAACAGCCAGATCACGCGGAGACAGCCGCAGCCCGGTATCAACCGGGATGATCTCTTCGCCGCGGCGCACCGCATCGAATTCGATCCGGGTCATTTCGGCCGCGAAATCCTTGTCCTGGCGGATGGCATCCACCACCCGCTGAAGCTGCTCATTCTGCTGTTCGATCTGAACGAGCCGGAGTTGGCTGGCTGCGGATTCATCGCGCAGACGCGCCCGTTCAATCAGCTTGGGCGACAATCCCACAGCCGCGAACAGCGCCGTCGCCACCAGCAAACTCAGCCAAAACAACAACGAAACCACCAAGCCGGAGAGTGTCTCCGGTGGCGTTGCGGATGTCGCGCTTGGCGGGTGGCTCATGGCATCGTGGGCCGGGGGAACGCGGGGGCGGAGGTGGAGTCACCGATCCGTCTGGGGGCATCATCGAAATCCCGCACATCCAACTTGAACCGCTTCAGGTTCCGCGCCGCCGACGTCAGAACCCGCACGATTCACCCGCCACATGCGACCGGAATCCGCGAAAAGCGCGCACCGATGTCGTTCAGGCGAATGTGAGCTGACGGCCTACCCAATGGGGCGGGTGCGACAACTCTTGCCGTATGCCGAAGAGGCAGGAACGGAACCACGAATCTCACGAATAACACGAATCGGAAGAGGAAGGAAAAGAGCGAAGAAAGCGCGGAACAACAAGGCCCACCGCCGCCGCCTTCGCCTTTCAGATTCGTGTTATTCGTGAGATTCGTGGTTCCCTCTTCGTCTTCTCTGATCCCTGGTTGGGTGCGACAACTCTTGCCGTTCGCTTTAACCCGGAGCCAACGGCGACGGAGAGGGGTGCCACGGCTCCCGAACCCGCACAGCGCAGCCGTCGCCGTTGGCTCCGGGTTAAACGAATTGTGACTCCGCGAAGTCGCGGAGCGCGGCCACAGGGCGCCTCCTTCGGAATCGTCTTGACCAAGCGCTGGGAACGACATAGAAGACTGCCGAATCGCATGCGTGATCTGTTCTGATCTTCAAACGCATGATCCGCGCTGGTCCCCCTGGAGACGCATGATGCTTCGCCCCCACCGTCCCACCGGCCGCGATCTGATGTCATTCTCACCGCCGCCGCTGCCCGCGCGATTGTTGCGCCGCATCCTGGTCCACGGCAACCACACCATTGGTCAACATGTGCTGATCGCCGGAGATCACTCCGGTGAAATGGCGGAGTGGCTGGATGAACTCGGCTTCGATTGCGAGGCGATCGATGATTCGACGGAGCGGTTGTCCGCCCGCCAGCGCTGCGGGGCGCGTTTCGAAATTCACTTCGCCAAGCTCGACGGGTCCGACAACCTCGGCGACGACCCCTACGACCTGATCATCGCCGACGAACTGAACATGCATCGGGACAACCTGCTCGGACTGCCGGCCAGAGTGGCGACGGCCGAACTTCTCGCCCAACTGAAACCGCAGGGCGAATTGGTCATCGTGCGCGAGCCGGGAAACCTCGGGCACCACGATGTCGCCTGTTGGACCCGGCATCTCGCCTGCTTCCCCGGTCGGTTGGAGACGTTCGAGTATCCCACGCCGCTGTTCAGCCGCGAGATGTATCAATGGGTCGTTCGCGGCATCCGGCCGGAACCGTTCCTGACGGTCTCATTGAAGTCGCCCCCGGAACGCCTGTCGCTCGATGACTGGTTTGAGCACGCACAGCGCGGCCTGCTGACAAGCTCCACCTGCTGCGCCACGAAAAGTGCCGAGCACCGGCTGAGCGCGGCATGACCTGCGACGCTCCCCAATTGTTTAACCCTGAGCCAACGGCGAAGGATTCCGAACGATTGTTGGTGCTCTCTGTTCGGCGCGGGTCTCCTGACCCCGCCGAAACGCCTGACCGAAGGTCTCCTCTTCTGTTTTCAACACGAATCGCGGAGACCCTCAATCGCATCACCCTGAGCCAACGGCGAAGGTTCTCGGACGATTGTCGGTGCATTGCACTTCGCCCGCCGGGCTTCCAGAATACCCCCCGTTCGGACCTCTCTCTGTCCACGGGCGTGGGCATTCCCTCAAACAGGCGGATCGGCGGGCATGGCCAAACGGATGATCGGACCGTTTGAGGTGGGCGACCGCATCGGCGTCGGCGGGATGGGGATTGTCTACCGTGCGACGTACACCAAGAACGGTGCCCCTGTCGCACTCAAGGTTCTCTCCCCCGAAGTCTCCGACTCCGAAGCCCTGCAGCGTCGTTTCGAGCGTGAGATCTCGATTCTCAAGAAGCTGCAGCATCCGAACATCGTCCGCTATTACGGCGGTGGCAAGTTCGGCACGCAGCGGTTCTACGCGATGGAATTGATCGCCGGCGGCTCCGTCGAAGATTACCTGAAGGTGAAGGGAAAACTGACGTGGGACGAGGCGCTCGACTTCACGATGCAGGTCGCGAAGGCGCTGGAACATGCCCACGAGGCGGGGATCGTTCACCGCGATCTGAAGCCGGCCAACCTGCTGCTGACGGGCGGACACCAGATCAAGCTGACCGACTTCGGCATCGCGCGCGACACCACCGCCACGGCACTCACCGCCGCCGGTAAGACGGTCGGAACCTACGCCTACATGGCCCCCGAACAGATCCGCGGCAAGCCACCGGTCGACAAGAAGACCGACCTGTACGCGCTGGGCTGCGTGCTGTTCGAAATGATCGCGGGCGAGACCCCGTTCCAAAGTGAGAACCAGGGCGAGATGCTGATGATGCATCTGCAGGAACAGCCGTCGCGGATCACTTCGCTGGTTCCCCAATGTCCGATGCCCGTCGAAGACCTGATCTTCCACCTGCTGGAAAAAGATCCCGAAGAGCGTCCGTACGATGCGCTGGCGCTGCAGGTGGAGATCGAGGCGGTTCGCAAGAAGATCGCTGACGAGCAGACCATCGCCGCCGACACGCTGCCCGAAGGTTCCGCCGTCGCGGCTGGCGGCATCAAGCCGACCGAGCAATTCAAGCCCCCGCCGGTGAAGAAGAAAAAGAAGAAGAAAGAAGCCGGCCCGATCTACGAACGGACGTGGTTCCTGGGGCTCGGTCTGGCACTGATCCTCGGTTTCATCGTCTGGCATTTCCTCCCCTGGGGCGAAGACCAATTGATGGCCGAAGCCGAACGGCTGATCAAGTCGGAGTTCACGTCGGACCACGTGCGCGCCCGCGACGAATACCTGAAGCTGCTGCTGTCACGCTACCCGCAGGGGCACCATTCCGCGCAGGCCCAAACCCTGATTGGTGAAGTGGACAAGCGCGAAACCATGACCCAGATGAAGGCCCGGGTGAAACTCGGCCAGCCACCCGCCAACGAAGCCGAGCGACAGTATCTGAACGCCGAGAAGTTCCTGGTCTTCGGCGACCAGGTCACTGCGCTGCGGAAATTCGGGGCGATCCTGGACCTGTTCAAGTCCAAGGAGGAGTACCACATCTACGTCATGCTCTGTCAGGACCAGATCGACAAGATCCTACAAGAGTCGGGCAACGAGACCCTCGCATCGTTCCTCAACAAGCGCTTGCGTGATGCGGAAACAGCCCGGCAATCGGGCAAAGTCAGCGAAGCCGAGACCATTTGGACGAGCATCAAGACACTCTACGAGGACAACGCCGAAGCCACGGTCCATGTCGCCTACGCCAAGAAACGCCTGCGCGACGAGGATCCCGGCCCGGCCCCGTGGAGCGACGACAATCCGCCCAACGCCCCGACCCAACCGAACGGCGGCAAGTAATATGGTCGCTGTGACAAACCGTAGTGATCCTGTCTCCTGAGAGCGTGTGAATCTTTCAAGTTCAATGGCCGTCCGCCGTAGGATGTAGCGTTGGCTTTAGCCAACGCGGTACGACGTCTTGCGTGGGTTGAAACCCACGCCACAAAGACTCACAAGCACTGTTTCCTGTCTCCTGTCTCCTGTTTCCTGTTTCCCGTGCAATCAATCCGTCAACAACCCGTCAGTAATCAAGGAGTGTCGAATGCATTTCAAATCTGTGTTGGTGGGTGCGGTCATCTGTGGATTTGGCGCGGCCAGCGCGTTGGCCTTCCCCTCCATGCCCAAGTACCTGCAGGACGGGTACAAGGGCGACAAGGACTACAAAACGTTCCTCGATACGGTCGAGGGGCTGAAGATGAAGTGCGATGTCTGCCACAAGCCGGGTGCGGAGAAGAAGGCCCGCGGTCACGGACTGAACGACTTCGGCAAGGTCTACCACGACCGCTTCAAGCCGAAGGATTTCAAGGCGGCGGACATGGAGAAGAAGACCGAAGAAGCGATGAAGGTCTTCAAGGCCGCCTGGGAAAAATCCCTCACCGAAAAGAACGCCGAAGGCAAGGTCTACGGAGACCTGATCAAGGAAGGCAAGCTGCCCGGCAAGAACGACTAGATTCGTTGCGCAGGACGGCCACTCTTGGCCGTCTTGTTTTCGGGTGCGACGCGGACTGAAGTGCAAGACGGGCAGGAGTGCCCGTCTTACGCTTATCACGCGCTGATCGATTCCGGCAGACGGGCCACTTTGCCGTCGCGGTCGACGCAGGCCAGAGTGCTGGTGGCGGTGGCGAGCAGTTGTTCGCCGCGCAGCAGGCGGTAGCTGTGCTCGATCTTGACTGCGGAGACATTCTCGACGCGCGTCACGAGCGTCAGCAGGTCGTCGTACCGTGCCGGGGCGTGGTAGTTGCATTGCAGGCGGACGACGACCAGGAACAACCCAGCGGCTTCGATCTCGCGGTAGTTGCCACCCTGGGCGCGGAGCAACTCGGTCCGCCCCTGCTCGAAGTAGTTGAAGAACTGCGAGTGGTGCAGGCAGCCCATCGCGTCGGTCTCACAGTACCGCACGCGGATCGATAGGGAGTGTTCGTGGAGCATGTCACGTTGAATTGGGGATGGGGTGGGACAGCGGGGCCGAAGCAAGGGGGGCGACGCGGTCTCCGGACTTCGCCGCCAAGACGTTTCCAACGTGCCTGTTTCCAAGTGATTCGAGCACGTTGAAAACGTGCTCCACGACGTTTGTCGGGCGAGTCAACCAAGCTACTGATCGTACGCGCGACCCACCGCGGCGGCTGCGGATCGGTTCAGTTCGATCTGGTACAACTGCTTCCCGGCCGGTGTCGGATAGTCGGCATTCAGGCAGGCCTGGCACAACAGGTCGCCGTGCAGGTCGACACTGCGGGCGATCGAGTCGAACGACAAATACTTCAGGCTGTCGGCTCCAATCACATCGGCCATCCGCGCTTCGATCTCGGGCGTCAGCGGTTCACCGGGAGTCAGGAATTTCGGCGCGAACAGTTGCGCGATCGTCGACATGTCGATGCCGTAAAAGCAGGGGGCGAGGATCGGCGGACAGGCGACCCGGACATGGATCTCCTTCGCCTTGCCCCGCTCCTTTAACTGCGAGATCAGCACCTTCATGGTGGTCGAACGGACAATCGTGTCCTCGACCAGGATGACGCGCTTGCCACCCAGCACTTCGGGGAGCGGCGTGTATTTCATCCGGGCCTTGTCCTCGCGGTTGGACCCTTCGATGAAGGTCCGGCCCATGTACCGGTTGCGCATCAGTCCCTCGACCGACGGGATCTTCAGCGTGAAGGCCATGCTGTCGGCGGCGGCCTTGGCCGTGTCGGGGACCGGCACCACGATCGTGTTCTCGTCGAGCTCCAGTGTTTCCTGCCGCGCCAGTTCCTCACCGAGCCGCTTGCGGGTCAGGTAGACGCTCCGTTCATCCAGCGTGCTGGCGACGTTCGCGAAATAGATCCACTCGAAGAAGCAGTGCGCCTTCTGCGGGCTGCGCGCGAACTGCTTCAATTCCAGCTTGCCGTTCTGGATCAGCACCGCGTGGCCGGGCGGCACGTTCTTGATGTCCTCCTGCTTGAAGCCGAGATTGGCGAGTGCGACGCTTTCACTGGCCGCGGCGAACAGGTTGCCGTCGACCGCATAACACAGCGGCCGGATGCCGAGCGGGTCGCGGGCGACGGCCATTTCGCCGAGCGCGTTCAGGAAGACCATGTTCCACGCGCCGTCCAGCCGTTCGCTCAGGTGCGTCAACACATCGAGCAGCCGCGGCAGCCGGTCACCGGAAAGTTGCTGGCAGATCATGTGCATCAGCACTTCGGTGTCGGTGTCGCGCGCCAGGTGGAAGTTTCGTTCCGACAGGATTTCCTGTTTCAACTGTTGGTAGTTTGCCAGTTGACCGTTGAAGCCGAACGAGAACCACTTGTGCTTTTCAATGTGATGACGCTCGAACGGCTGGGCGTTGCCGCGGTCATCGGTTCCGCAGGTGGCGTAGCGGACGTGCCCGATGGCGGCGACACCCGCGTACTTGTCCATCAGAGCGGTCGCTTCCGCCTGCTGGTTGAGATGGAAGACCTCGGTGACCGTTCCGACATCCTTGTACGTGTCGATCAATTGCGGATGATTCGGGTGGTACACCGTCATGCCGGCGGCAAGCTGACCCCGGTTCTGAATCTCCAGCAGCAGCCGGGGAATGTGCCGGGACACTTGCAGCGGATCGCCCTTCGGCGCGAGTCGATGCGCATCGCCGGGCAAGTGATAAATCGCGGCAATGCCACACTCGTGAAACAGATCGGCCAAGGAAGTGTCCTCTGGTCGGGCGGAGGGGAAACGGTGTCGGAACCGCGGTTGGGATGATACAGCCACCGACCGCCGCCACCAACCGAGCACCGTGTTCTGAGTGGCGTGACAACGAAACGGTCTATATCTTCCGCAGACCCAGACCCGCCGCATCGTGGCATGCCCCCGAGTTCGCATCCGTCATGACCGAGAACACCCCGCTCATTCGCCGCCGCGAGACGATCGCCCGCGCACAGACCATCGTTGTCAAGATCGGCACCAATGTGTTGTCGACGGATGATGACCAATTGGATGCCGACCGGATCGCCTCGCTGGCCGAGCAAGTCCACCTGATTTGCGCCGCGGGACGCAAGCTGGTGCTGGTGTCGAGCGGGGCGATCGGAGCCGGCATGGGACTGCTGGGTCTGAAACAGCGACCGAAAGATTTGCCACACCTGCAAGCGGCGGCCGCCACCGGACAGGCGCATCTGATTCACATTTATGACAAGGCACTGCGTCCGCACGGCCATCACGCCGCGCAACTGCTGCTGACGGCCAACGACTTCAAGAACCGTTCGCGGTATCTGAACGTCCGCAACACGCTGCGAACGCTGGCCGAATACGGTGCGATTCCGATCGTCAACGAGAATGACACTGTCAGCACGGAAGAGATCAAACTCGGTGACAACGACCGCCTGGCTGCGATGGTGGCCGGCCTGATCCAGGCGGACCTGTTGATCATCCTGTCGGTGGTGGACGGCCTGTTGACGGGCGATCCGACCGATCCCGCCAGCCAGCGTGTGCCACTGGTGGAACGCTTTGACGAGGAGTTGCTGAACCTGGTCGGCACGTCCAAGAGTTCGCGCGGCACCGGCGGGATGAAGACGAAGCTTGAGGCGGTCCGCACTGCCACCGCGGTCGGGGTGAACGTCATCATCGCCAACGGCAAGCGGCCCGATGTGCTGAACGAAATCATGAACGGCGACGACATCGGCACGCTGTTCCTCGCCGAAGGGGACGGCCTGTCCGCCTGGAAACGCTGGATCGGCTACACCGTTCCGCCGAAGGGCCGCTTCGTCCTCGATCACGGCGCGCGGCGCGCCGTCGAGCATCAGGGAAAATCGCTGCTCGCGGCCGGCATCGCGCGCGTGGAGGGCGAATTCGCCAAGGGGGAAGTTGTATCGCTGGTCGACCTGCAGACGGGCGAGGAGTTCGCACGCGGGCTGTCCAACTACGACTCCATCGCGGCCCGATCCATCGCGGGGCAACGCAAGGATGAGATCGCCCGCACGCTCGGTTCGAGCGCCTACGACGAAGTCATCCACCGGGACAATCTGGTTGTGACGAGTTTGCCGAAGAGTTGAGCGGGAGATTGCGCGCGCCGGGCCGTCTACTGATAGGGGTAGGGAGGGCTCATTGATTTGAGTCCCCCCTCCCTCCGAACCGGACGTGCGGATCTCCCGCATCCGGCTCTCCGGTTGATGGTTT
>JAYTIB010000790.1:0-8417 GCA_043732205.1 Schlesneria sp.
GCTCCGCGAACCAACGTTGGTTCGCGGAGCGAACCACGACAATCTGCGACAGTTATTTCGGTGCCGATCCTAACCCGGATTATTCAAGGCTCGTAGCTGAGTTCGCAAGAACTCAGTTCGTGGTGGCGAGTTGGGCTGAGTTCTTGCGAACTCAGCTACATGCAGTCTGCCAGTGTTCCATGAGGAGCCATGAATTATCCGGGCTAAGGAGCGTTCGAGAACTTATTGTCGCCTTTCGCTCCGCGAAAGGGCGTCCTTTCGCGGAGCGAAAGACGACAAACGGGACTGTCATTTCTCGAACGCTCCTAAGCCAATGGCACCGGGCGCTCAAGCGAACCATTCCCGAACGATCCGTCCGGAGGAGAGTCTGTGACGCGTGCCGCCGGTCGCTTCGACCTCCATGTGCGGGTCGAGGCCCAGTGAGTCGAACAACGTCGCGGTGATGTCGGCCGGTGAGACGGGATCGTCCGTGACCTGAGCGGCTTGCTGATCGGTGCGGCCGTGAATCGTGCCCGCCTTCACACCGGCTCCGGCCAGCAGCATCGAGAACGCATCCGACCAGTGGTCTCGGCTGCTCCACGGCTGGCTGATGCGCGGCGTCCGTCCGAAGTCGCCCATCCAGACGACGAGTGTCTCGTCCAGCAAGCCTCGATCGCCCAGATCACTGAGTAAGGCGGCCAGCGTCTGATCGGCTCGCGGCGCGAGCGTCACTTTCAACAGCGGAAAATGATTGCGATGCGTGTCCCACGGATTGTTGGCAAAGCGGCCCTTCACACCGTCCGACCAATCCTGTTCTTCGCGGCCCCAATAGACCGTGACGAAGCGCGACCCGGCCTCGACCAATCGCCGCGCCAGCAGCACCGACTGACCGTGCCGATGGCGACCGTAGCGCGCGTGAGTCTCGGGCGATTCCAGTGACAGATCGAACGCCTGCTGAATCGACGGCGCGGCGAGGATGGAGAGCGCCTGCTGCTGAAAACGGGACAGCCGCTCGGTCGTGGCGACCGCTTCCAGGCGACCGAGTTCGCGGTTGAAGCGGTTCAGAAGTTGAGAGCGTTGCGAGTGACGTGCCCCTCCGATCTCGCGCTGTCTCACAAAATCGGGAGGCAGCACGCGGCCAGCGGCCGTCAGTTCGACGAGGAACGGATCGAAGGTGGCTCCCAAAATGCCGCCGTTCTGACCGGGGAGAACTCGACCATCCATCTTCATCGTCTCGGGAAGCTGAATTGCCGCGGGCATTGCCGCCGCACGAGGATCCGCGCGCAGAAAGCCGCTCGCGATATGCGGCCGGTCCGTCTCTTCAACCTTCAGACCACCGGCCGAACTGATGTGCCTGTAGCCCGTCAGCATCTGATACACGGCCGGATCATGCACGGTCTCTTCGTGGCGAACCGATCGGACGAGCAGCACCCGGTGCATCTGCCGCGCGAGGCACGGCAGCAACTCGCCAATCTGAACCCCTTCCGCCGTGGTCGTGATCGGCTGCCACGGTCCCCGGATTTCGGCGGGCGCTTCGGGTTTGAGATCGAACAAGTCGATCTGACTCGGCCCGCCGTCCATGTAGAGCAGAATGCAAGCCTTCGCGCGGGGAGCCGGTCGCTGCGAGGAATTCTCTGCCGAGCGAAGCACGCCGGGCAGCGTCAAGCCGCCGAGACCGACACTGCCGATTTGCAGCAGCGAACGCCGAGTGATGGCAGGTCTTGCAAACATCGGTCCCCCGTGCGAGAGCGGTTCGTTCTCACGACGTCATCACACCGCAGAGGTTCACGCTTGGCAAGCGGACGCTTGCGGAAGGGAGGATTACACGATCCCATGCCCTTCGATGACTCAGGGTGTGCCGCGTAGCCGCTTCAGCAGGCGAGAATCCCATTTGACTGGGAATGCCGTTCCAAGCTTGATCTTCTGAAAGTCCGGATGTGCGGGATTCAGAAGGTAATTGGACTCCGCTGGCGAAACGGCACTGGGAACCTGCATCACGAGGGATGTACAGGACACAATCCATTCGGAACCGATCTCACGCAGTTGTGCGTGTGACGGATAGGTTCTCCAATCGAAGCCGTACTCGTCAAGTTCGCTCACTCGAACTCGTTTTCCGATGCAGGTTTTCGGGAACTGAAGGCTCAGAGATTCAAATCCGCCCGGTGGCAAGGCTCCTTCCAGATGAACCAGGGTTTCCAACTGAGCCAGCGCGAGGGAGGAGGAACAATACACGACCGCGAGACCCGCGTGATGCCATCGGCCTTCCAGCTTCTTGGCACCTTCACCGCTCAGAGCGGATGAGGCGTACCGAGATTTGTAGATTCGGAAGGCCTCGACTTGCCTCACGAGAGTACTCCGTATTCGATCCGGCCGATGAGCTCCTCGACCTCGCAAGCACCGGGTTCGGTGGTGATGCGCCGGAGTGGCGAGACATCTTGCAGTGCCAGTTGCGGTGCCTTCAACCAAGCGATCGCTTGTTCCGCGTTCCCTTCAAAGAGGTCGAGCGACTTCTTGTAGACCTTCGCCAGCCGCCAGAGCCGTTCCGATTCGAGAGGGGTCAATCGGGGACGATCCACGCGCTCTCGCAACTCACTCTCAGTGACCTGCAACACCTTCAAAACCTGCGTTCTCGGAAGCTGCGTATCTTCCAGGAATTTGTCGAGACGTTGAATGGGTAGACCGCGTTTCACGGCGTCAATCCCACGTTCCCCGGAGACTCCAATCGAATCCCATGCGGATCGGAAAGGTTTCGATGGGCCGGCGCGGTGCGGGGTCTTGGAATTTCCATGACGAACATCCATGTGACATGACTCCTCGACAACGCGAAATGTGAGTGAAAGCTTCTTGCGAGCGCATTCACGGCGGGAGCTTAGTCATCCCTCCAACTGGGTCAAGATCGAAGTCGCTGCTGCGCGACATTGGCCAAAGTTGCTATGGGCGAAGCCACAGAGAACTCAGCAGACCGGGGCATCGCGAAGACGCTCCTGTCCCGGCCACCCCGCCGTTCAACGCGGGCCTCTATGAGATCAGCGAAATGCCACCACGCTGCTTGTCCGCTGTGGGACAATCGGGACACGCCAGCCCCGCTTGGGTGAGGGTCAGGGACGGGAGTGGCCTGCCGCATTGAGCGCACTTGCGGCCATAAAGCAGACTGCCGGCGATGACCCAGACCATCGAAGGGACGTAAAGACATAAGACACCCATGCCATGCAGGCTGCCGTCTTGCCAGACTTTTTTGGTGAAGTACGCCGCGAGGACCGGCAGCATGAAAACCAACGGCATCCCTGCGACGATCTTCGATGCCCATCCCTTCTGCCGGTAGATTGCCAGGGCTTGAAGCGGCAGATATGTCACACACCAGACGGCCACGGCATTGATCGCTCGCCACCATAGCGGGTCTCCCATCAGTATCCAGTCTTTCATCGTTGACTCCTCCCGAAACTTAGTCACGTAGGGTGTGTGGAGTCTTCGGAACACACCATTTCTAATATGTGGCGAAGGTGCGTTCCGAAGACTCCACACACCCTACGAATGCCTCACAACCCCATGATCGGTTCGGCGGCAGCGGCGGCGAGGAGTTCTCGGGGGATGCTGGGGTTGAGGCGGAGTTCGCCCGGATCGACGAGGCGTTGCAGCATCGTGGCGACGAGGTGTTTGATGCGGATGGGGTCCGATGCGGGTTCCCCCGCATCGCGGGTCGATTGGCCGATGACCTGGCCCGTCTTGATGCCGCCGCCCGAGAGCAGCAGCGGCGTGAGGTTGCCCCAGTGGTCGCGGCCTCCGCTCTTGTTCACGCGCGGCGTGCGACCCATCTCACCCGTGGCGACCAGCATGATCTTGTCGCTCAGCCCGCGCGCGGCGACATCGTCGAGGAACGCCGAGACCGCGTGATCGAGCGGCGGGCCCATGTACCGCATGCCCTCTTCGACCGTGGCGTTATTCACGTCGGCGTGCATGTCCCACACGAAGCTGGTCGTCACCGTCACGAAGCCGCAACCGGCTTCGCACAGACGCCGGGCCAACAACAACAGTTTGCCGAGCGACTTGGCGTTGTCGACATAGTGGTTGTAGTTGTTCCACTTCTTGTTGATCTGGTCGGGTCGAACCAGCGGAGCCGTGTCGTACCGGGCAATCGTCGCGGGATCTTCCTTGGACAGGTCGAAGGCCCCGGCGACGCCACCCAGCAGTGTGCTGAAAGCTTGTTCGCGCAGCGGATCGACGCTTTCCAGACGGCCCTGATCGTCGAGGCGGAACCGCTGGCGATCGAGTTCTGACAGCAGCGTGCGGCGGTCTCCGAGTCGATCGACGGCGACCCGCAGTTCGAGGTTCTTCTGTTGATCGCCACCGGCACCGGGGACGAATGGTGCCAGGCCGGCACCCATCGTTCCGACCGATTCGAACTTGCCGAACGACGTGATGGCGGGGCCGGTGGTCGAGTCGACCGACTGGGGGAAGAGCAGGGCGTTGGTCGGCATCCCGGTGACCGGCCGGTTGACTCCGGCGACCCGCGCGTACAGTGCTCCGACATTCGCGCCGGCGGTCTCCTTGCAAACGACCGGCTTGATGTCGTGGTTGGCATCGCCGCTCATGTACGATCGCACGATGCTCAGCCGGTCCGCCCGTTGAGCCAGCAGCGGGAACGACGAACCAAACGTGACGCCGGGGATCGCGGTCTGAATCTCACCCGTGACACTGTGGATGCCAGTCGGTGCGGTCATCTTCGGGTCGAACGTTTCGATCTGGCTGGGACCGCCGTGCAGGAACAGCAGGATCACCGACTTGTTGGTGATCGGCAGCCCCTTTGAGGCGGCGAAGCTGTTGCTCGCAAAACCGTTCACGACACCAAAGGCCCCCGCGCCGAAGGCTCCCACGCGCAGCATTTCCCGGCGGTCGTATCGGCGGTTGGCGTCGAGGATGGTCAACATGGGGTTGGATTCCTGGCGGGGGTGTTTTCTGAAGGCGGAGCAGAAGCAGGCCGCCCAATCTTATCGGCCGGTTTGGATGCGTGCAATTGGTGCTTCAATGGGAGGGCAGTGATTCATCTCTGCTTTCAGGTACTTCGCCAACGGTGTTGAAGGAAGCCGTTGGAGGAGAACTCAGCCACGTTTGAGATTCACCTTGTGCCAGCCGTTGAACTGATAGCCTTTGTAGTTCCACGGGCATTTTTCCGGCTGGACTTCGCCGCTGCTGTCGGTGGCGCGGACGACCAGGCTGTCGGTCTTGTCGGTGACGGGGACGTCGGCCGACCACAAGACCCAGCAGTAGTCGCGAATTGGCGATGTCACCTTCGCCGCGGTCCACGATTTCCCGCCGTCGGCCGAGACTTCAATCTTTTGCACGCTGCGACCGGTGGTGCCATTGGTCAGGGCGAAGCCTTTCACCGTGATGCGGTCACCACTGACGGTTGTTCCCGCGGAGGGAACGCAGATCGCCGAATTCAGGGCGAACGTGTAGATCGGCGGCGTCTTGGCGATCAATTCGGCATTCTCTTCAGGGACCAGTTTGTAGACGTCCGCCACGTAGTGATTGGGGGAGGGGCGGTCGGCGACCGTGATCTTGTGCAGCCACTTCACGCTGCGGGCACCGATATAGCCGGGTACGACGGTCCGCAGTGGGAAGCCGTGGGCTGGCGTGAGTGGTTGTCCATTCATCCGGGTCGCCAGTAGAGTCGACCCGGTCGCGCCGGCGGCCAGCGCCTTGTCGAGCGGGATCGAACCACCGAAGGGAAAGGTCACGTCTTTCTCGGTGATCTGATCGCGCCCTTCGAACCAGACGTGCTTCGCGTCGGCCTTCACTCCGGCTGCTTTCAAGATGTCGGCGAGACGGACTCCCTGCCATTCCGCGTTGCCGATCGCTCCGGCATCCCATTGGACTCCGCCAACTTTCTTGATGGCGGAGAATTCACTGCGGCGGTTACCGGCGCACGTCAGCGTGGCGGTCGCGGTCGCGGCCGGAAAGCGTTCGATCAGTTCCGCCACCTTCAAGGTCAGGGGCTTGTCCACGAGGCCGTCGACGGTCAGCGTCAAATTCTTGGCGTCGAGGTCCGGCACGTTGCCGTGGCTGCGGACGAAGAAACTCTTGACGGGCGTGATCCAATTCTCGATCAGCTTCGGCAACGGCAGCTCGGCGTTGTACGGGGACGCCTGACGGGCGATGAGATCGGCCGAGACCTCATGCTCCGCGGCAAGCCCGCGCAATGCAGAGCCACGCGGTGCGAACGTCAGAGCCAGGATGCCAACGGTGCCGCGGCTGAGCAGGTCGCGGCGTGAGAGTGCATGGAGTGTCATGATGCGACTCGCGGGGGAGTTTGATGGAAACGAAGAATTGCAAAGCGAGAATGTGAAAGTTCCAAGTTCGCGCCGTAGCTGAACTCGCAAGAGTTCAGTCAGTTGTGCAATTGCTCTGAATTCTTGCGAATTCAGCTACGGCGAGAAGCCAGCGTGTAACTTCTGAAATTGAAAAGTCACCAGTGATTCGACGGCCTGTCACGGCATCCCCGGCCGGTCACTTCACACCGGCGGGTGAGAACTTCGCCACGGGTTGCCGATGGACAATCGGTTCGGTCGGCCCCTGCAACTCTTTGACGCGGTCGTACAGATGACGCACGCCCGTTTCGGTGTCGGCCACTTCGAGCATCAGTTCGCTGCGGTACGACTGGCCCGGTTTGACGATCGGCAGCCGTCCGTGCTTGCGTTCGAAGCTGCGGAAGTTGGGAAAGTTCACACCGGGCTCCAAGCCGGTCACGTAGCCGTCCGCTTCGGCGATCGTGTTCTTCCAGACGGTGAACGCGGGGAGTTGCCGGGTTTGAAAGTGGACGGCAAATGCGGCGTTGTTCGAGGAGTTGGCCAGGACCGCCGTCGACCAGCCGTCGGCATCGGCCAACGGGACATGGTAGTAGCATTGTTCGGCGAAGCCGGGGACCGGCGCACCGTAGACATAGCAGGCATCAATCCCTTCGGCGGCCCGCGCGTCGCGCGGCGCGATGTCCCGACAGGGAACGGCGTAGGTGGCGCACGGTTCCAGGAACGGACGACCGACATTGATGTGGTACAGCAGCGACAACTCCGCGGCTTGTCCGCCGAGATTCGTGATTTCATCGGTGATCGAACACTGGTTCGAACCGGCCTCCAATCGCAGGGTGGACGTCAGTCGCCAGCGCGGGCCGAACATCGAGCATTCGTCGACGACGCCGATCAGTTCGATGGCCCCCGTGCCGCTGGTGTCGATCTGAACTTCGACCCGATGAGCCGGCAGGTTGGCGATGCGTCCGTGCAGCGTCAGGTTCTCCCCGCCGTCATCGCCGGGTGGTCCCAGAAAGGCCAGTCCGCAGCGGCACAGCAGTTCGTTGAATCCATGCAACCATCCCAGGCCGTTTCGATCTTGCAGGTTGACGAACGTCGGATGGACCGGGCGTTCGACGGGCGACTTCCATTCCAGTGGCAGTTCACCCAGCCGCCCTTTCCAGATCCCCATGCCTCGCGTGGGAAGGACGGACAGGGACAATCGGCCGTTGTCGACCTCCACCACTTGAACACCCTCGGACACCCCGCCGTGCAGAGTCTTCCAACGCACGGACCAGCGGTTGGAACCCGATAGCCGCAGGGCGTGTCCGGGGAGGATCTCGCCCTGTTCGGTGTGGGTTCCGGTCTCGGCATCGGTCAATAGAAAGGAAGCGGCAGCCATCAGAACCTCTCAAGAGAATCAGTCGGACGGGTGACAGCCTGTCTGCCAGAATGTACAACATCGCTCGCAACATCGCGAGCGGCCGAAGTCGCTGGGGATTGGGGCATCAATTAGTGTCGACTTTCGCTCCGCGAAAGAACGTTCTTTCGCGGAGCGAAAGACGACAATACGACAGTCATTGATGCGCCGATCCTTCGCGGGTTGATATTTCCGGCACCGGAATTCCGGTTCGCCGATTGAATTGAAACTCGTTACAACCGAACCACAACCGAACGGAAGCGGAATGAGCCTCGACGGACTGGATGCCATTGCCCGGCCGTACTCGAAAGAGTGGTATGAGGCGTTGAAGCAGACGCTGGGCGAAGTCGGATGCCGGCAACTGGGCCTGTACGCCATGCCCGACGACTGGCTGCTGTCGGTGGTCATTCCCGTCTACAACGAAGAGCGCACGTTGCGGGTGCTGATCGACCGCGTCCGCGCCGTCCCCATCCGCAAAGAGCTGGTGCTGGTCGAGGATTGCAGCAAGGACGGCACCAAGGGGGTGCTGCAACAGTTGGAAGCCGAAGCGGCGGCCAATCCCGATCCGATGAACGCCATCAGCGTCACGTACCACGACGTGAACAAGGGGAAGGGGGCGGCCGTTCGCACCGGCTTCTCCAAAGCCCGCGGGGATGTGATTCTGATCCAGGACGCCGACCTGGAATACAACCCCTCCGAATACCCGCGCCTGCTGCGGCCGATCGTCGAGGGGCATG
>JAYTIB010000791.1:0-3213 GCA_043732205.1 Schlesneria sp.
CCGGCCCACCTGCAAAAGATCCGGCACGAGAAGCTGGAGTCCGCCGAGCGCAACGTGGCGCGGGCCGCGTACATTCGACAGCGGTTGGCCGGACGCGCGCCCGAGCAGAACTGAGAGCGTGTGAATCTTTCAAGTTCAATGGCGGTCCAGCAAAGATGTCGCGTTGGCTTCAGCCGACGCGGTGCGACATCTTGCGTGGGTTGAAACCCACGCTACAAAGATTCACAAGTTCTGAGTCGCCGTGGCGCACGCGGCCCGCGTGCCGCACTCTTCGCCCCGCTCTTTCCGTTCATTCAGGCGGGCGATATCCTCTCGGCTGTCGGCCGCGATTGGGCGGTCGGATCTGTCATCGTTCCTGCGACCACAGGCCCCGATTCATGCGCGCCATTCAACTGCTTGAGCCACAGCAATTCCGCCTGATCGATATTCCCGAGCCAACCGATCCCGGCCCCGACGAGGCTCTCGTGCGAGTCCACCGGGTCGGCATCTGCGGCACCGACATCAGCGGGTATCTCGGCAAGATGCCGTTCTATTCGTATCCGCGCATCCCCGGTCATGAGCTCGGTGTCGAAGTCGTCGCGGTCGGGTCGGGCGTGACGAACGTGAAGGCGGGCGACACCTGTTCGGTTGAGCCGTACATCAACAACCCCGCCAGCTTCGCCAGCCGGCGCGTTCGAGGCAACTGCTGCGAAGACCTGCAAGTCTTGGGCGTTCACATCGATGGCGGGATGCGTCCGCTGTTCAAGCTCCCCGCGCGGAAGCTGCACGTCTCAAAGAAGCTGTCGATGGAACAGCTTGCCCTGGTCGAGACGCTGGCCATCGGCTGTCACGCCGTCGCACGGTGTGCTCCGCAGAAGGATGAGGATGTGCTGGTGATCGGTGCCGGGCCGATCGGCCTGAGCGTGATCGAGTTCGTGAAGCTCACCGGAGCCAACCTGATCGTGATGGACATGGTGCCCAGCCGCCTCGACTTCTGCCGCAACACGATGGGCGTCAAGCACACCGTCAAAGCGGGCGATGGCCACGAGGAGAAAACTCTGCGAGACCTCACCGACGGACATCTCCCCACGATCGTGGTCGACGCCACGGGAAGCAACAAGTCGATGTCGAACGCGCTGAATTACGTCGGGCACACGGGCAAGCTGGTCTTCGTCGGCATCACGACCGACAACGTCAGCTTCGCCCACCCGCTGATGCACCGCCGTGAGATGACGCTGCTCGCCAGCCGCAACGCCATGCCCGAAGACTTCGACCGCATCATCCACCTGATCGAAACCGGCACGATCAACACACAACCCTGGATCACCCACCGCACCGGCTTCGACGACCTGATCGGCCTGTTCCCGTCATTCACCAAGCCCGAGACGGGAGTCATCAAGGCCATCGTGGAAGTACCGCAGTCGTAGCCTGTCGCCAAACGCAGCCCATGCCGCCAGCTTGAGCGTGCAGTCATTTCCTCTTGGAATCCAATGGACCCCATCAAGTTTCATCGCGTCGGCGAGGACTACGGCTGGTTGTCGAACTCCGCGCCGTATCCGATCTCGCTCGTCAGCAAGATGTGGTACACGGCGGAGCACTACTTCCAAGCGCAGAAGTTTCACGATCAGGCCGTGCAGAAGGAGATTCTCAAAACGCGGTCGGCGGCCGAGATGATCCGGATCGCCGCCAACCCCAAGCTGCGTCTGCGTCGCGATTGGAAAGAGGTGCGGGTCGATTGCATGCAGACCGCCGTGCGGGCCAAGTTCACCCAGATCCCGGAACTCAGGCAGTTGCTGCTCGGCACGGGTGATGCGGAGTTGATTGCACACACCGCGGACGACTCGTATTGGGGAGACGGTGGCGACGGCAGCGGGAAGAACATGCTCGGATTGATCCTGATGGACCTTCGCGACGAACTGCGGTGAATCGCGCACGCCGTTGGCGTGGCGGCTGACGGCCTGTTGAAAAAGGGACGTAGGGTGGGACCAGCGGCGCTTCGCCGCGCCGGCCCACCATGAATCAAAGCGATTGAAGATGGTGGGCCGGCGCTCGAAGCGAGCTTGTCCCACTCTACTTGAGATTTTCAACAGGCTGCCAAACGTCCCGCGTGAGGGCACAAGTCCAAGAAGCAAGAATGAAGAAAGCGAACGCTCATGAAATCCGCGATCACGATCAGTCTGGTCACTGAAGCGAAGGGTGGCCCGTTTGTGTTTTGGGACGATCTTCCCGCCGCCTGTCGTCAGGCGGCCGAGTTGGGGTATGACGCCATCGAACTGTTTGCCCCCGGGCCGGAGGCGGTTCCGCAGACGGAACTGGCCGCGCTGCTCAAGGACCATTCGTTGAACCTGGCGGCAGTCGGAACGGGGGCGGGCTGGGTCAAGCACAAGCTGACGCTGACCAGTCCGGACGAGAGCGTCCGGCGCGGCGCTCGCGACTTCATTCGCTCGATGATCGACTTCGGCGGACCGCATGGCGCGCCGGCCATCATCGGTTCGATGCAGGGACGCTGGGGAGCCGCCACAGGCGGTTCGGAAGCGGGCGTCTCGAAGGAACACGCCTTCGACTGGCTCAAGGACGCGCTGACGGATCTCGGCGGACATGCCCTGCGTTACGGCATCCCGCTCATCTACGAACCGCTCAACCGTTACGAGACCAACCTCATCAACACCGAAGCGGCGGGAGTGTCGTTGATGGAGTCGCTCGACACCGACAACGTCCGGCTGCTGGCCGACCTGTTCCACATGAACATCGAAGAGACTGACATCGCCGCGGGTGTGCAGGACGGCGGACGCTGGATCGGCCATGTCCATTTTGTGGATTCGAACCGTCGCCCGGCGGGGTGCGGTCACATGAACTACGCGCCGATCATGGCCGCGCTGCGGGGCATCGGCTACCAAGGCTACCTGTCAGCGGAAGCCCTCCCCTGGCCCGACTCGCGCGCGGCCGCCGAGCAGACGATCACCACGTATCGGCAACTCGTCGGCTAGACAAGTACTCCTCGTTTAACCCGGAGCCAGCGGCGACGGCGAGGTGCGCCGACGCTCATCCGCCAACCAGCCGAACTGATCGGGAGCGTTGGCACCCGCCGCCGTCGCCGCTGGCTCCGGGTTAAACGAATCCGCTTTCCCTCCCCCGCACTGAAGGACATCGACATGCTCAAACACCGTTTGCTTCATCCGGAAATCTCCGCCATCCTCGCCCGGGCCGGGCATCATGCCAAGGTGCTGATTGCGG
>JAYTIB010000792.1:0-8410 GCA_043732205.1 Schlesneria sp.
CCAGTCGCCGCAGCGGCCGGGACGTTCTGCTCATACACACACGGCTCGGGGAAACGCTCGTCGAGGAACCGGCGCAGGTCGTCGCCGAAACCCTCGTCGCCGAAACCCTCGTCGTCGAAGTTGAGGAACTTCCGGCCGCGGCACTGCTCGACGATCTCGGCGTACGCGGGGCACTTCTCGTAGAACCCGGCCCGCCAGTTTTCGGTGGCCAAGTGCGTGAGCGGCAGATGGTGGTGTTTCAGGGCGTGATTCAAGATCGCCGAGGGACCGATCATCCCGTAAAACCGGTCGTCCGTGACGAAGTCCTGGAAGTCGCAGTACGCCTCGAAGACCCACCGCTTGCGGAGGTATGTGGGACAGTGGGCCTCGAAGCTGTGGACGGGGTATCCCAGCCGCTTCAGCACGTCGTGCGTCCGCCACATCGCCTCCTTGTACAGCCCCGTTCCCCGCACGGAGACTTCGTTCATGTCCTCGACGTACCGGTTCCGCCGGACCTCGTCCACCGTCAGCGGTTCGAGCAGCACGTAGTCGTCGCACATCCAGAGATACCCGGCCGTCAGGTCGCCGATCAGCGACGACAGAAACAGCATCTTGAACGTGTTGCGGACCGGCACGGGCGACCGGTCCAGCCGCGCCGCATACTCGTGCGGCACATGCTCGATGAGCGACGTGTCGCCGGACAAAAACTCCGGCCGGTCGCCAAAGATCCAGACCTTGCCGATGAACGGCAGATGCCGGGCCAGACTGCGGAGCGAATACCGGATCTCCAGATCATTCGCCTTGCTGTGGCAGAACAGGTAGAGGGCGTCCATCAATGGCTTTCATCAGACTTGCTGGTCACGTCATTCCAATCTGGCTGTGGTCGGCGCTTCGTCGTTCACAGTCGATTCCCGTCAACATTCGCCGACGGGGTGGCCGGGGCTGGACCAACGGGAAGCCCGGGTGATGACATGGACGACGCTGGTTTTAGGAGCGGTTTCACGGCAATGGCCACAATTCACCAACGACGGGGGTTTCGCCCGAAGCGCTCCAAACCCGGCCACCCCGCCGCCCTCCGAAATCAATTTCCATGATAGGAGAGAACGTTGAACCGAATCTCATGATTGCGTTTCAGTTTTAGGCGTGACGAATCCATCACCACGTCAAACGAACGTATGACTTGGCATGCCTCGTGTGATTGGACACAGACGATTCGGGATCCGTCCTGGCTGACGAGGACGGGTCGGCTGAGCGTGGCAAGTCCGGGGCACGGACTGGCGCTAATGAGCGTGCCGTCAGTCAAGCTGTGCAATTCCAGCGATGTCTCAGTCAGCACAGCAAGTGCGTTGCGCTCTGTATTGCTGTGAAGAACTTCGATTGCAAGAATCCTTGAAGATGACGACCGGAACAACGGACGCGACGTTCCCGACGTACCCATGACGTGGACCATGCCATTCACATCACTGAAATACCACTCCTTCCCGATCCCCCGCAGGGCGACGGAAGTCATCGCTATTCGACCGCTCTTCCAAGGAATGAGGCGCGATTCACTGACATCGTACGCCAAGTTTTCACCGATGCCCGAACCCGTTAGAGCAACGATTTGGTTTCCATCTTTCGCGACAGCCAAGTATCGAATTGCAGGGACGCCTCCATCGTTGACGAGGACACTGGGCCTGGCATTGAGGCATTTGCCCGATGTGGCATCGTGCAGCGATGCACCGTCCCCGGTCATCGTGAAGATGGACGCGCCGTTTTCCAAAAAGGCGACGCACCGGATCTTCTGAGTCGCGGGAACTTCGCGACACCACTCGATCACCAGTTGGGCTGCATCGTCTGGGGATGAACTTCTAATGCTCGCGGAATTCCCCTGCCCCACGACAAACCTGTCGTCAACTGGATGGATATCGACATTGAACCGCGCTGAATCACTCAATTGATATCGCGCGAGTGCCCGATGTTGGAGGCGTCCATCAAGTCGAAACTCGTGGAGACATCGGTTTCCAGGAGCCAATCCATCCTGCACCACCAAGAGCCGATTGCCATCACCCGAGATACAAGCAGCCGAAAGAAATGGAGTTCCAACGACGTTCAGCAACAGCACGTCCTGAAACAACCAAACCAGAGTCGCCACTCCGGCGAAGATCAACAGGGAAATCGCGACCGCACGGACATGCGGCACCCCACGAGACGAGTCCGCCTCGGCCGTGATACAATCGTCGATGTTCTTGTCCACCACTCCTCCAGTCGACTGACTTGCAGTTGATTCAGAACCCGAAGATCAACTCTATATCCTACATCACAGCCCTGCTGCTTTCGCCGTGCGGAAGTCGTAGAAGGTAATCGTTCCGAATGCCCAATTGCGTGAATCACCTGGAAGGTTGAAGCTGACAGGCCAATCCGAATCCCACGAATCGTTCCACCAAGGATTGTAACCGGAACCGACGTGAAGAATGAAACATGAGTCTGGGGCATACTTAGTATTAACGTAGACTCCAGCGTGTCCCCAACTACAACGAAGCGGCGTGAATCCGTACGTCAGCGTTCCAACGACCTCTTGACCAGCCGATGCCATCGCCAAGGCGTACGCGTTACATTGGCCGTCTACGGCAATCATGGCACCGGCCGTGTCGGCCATGGAACGCCATGCCGAGAGAAGCACTGGATAGATTGGTACCACGGTCGATGCCCGAGCTACCGCTGCCGGCGGAAGATTGGCATCGTTAGCTGCGAGCAGATTGACTGCGGTCGCCAAAAACTGAGCTTGCGATGAAAACGCAACGTGGTAATAACTGGAATTGACCGTGGCAACTTCGATGATTTTCTGCGTTTCGTCGATTTGGAATCCGCCAGCCGAATAAACCGCCGGAGTGGGAGATCCAACGACCGTCCATCCGTCTTTTGCTTTTGCCTCCCAGTAGTACACCAAGTTGCCGAATTCCGCGACAAATGCTTCCATCATCCTGGATGAACGATTAGATCCCGCAGGCACATCGACAAAGACGGTGATCACCGTCGATGTCGAGTTGCCATCGCTCACACGATAGCGAAACTCATCACGTCCGTTCACAAACGCCGGCTTCGGGACGTAGGAGAAATCTCCGCTACCCGCAATGAAATTGAGGTATCCGTTAGACGGACCACACACCAGTTCAATCCTAAGATTCTTCTCTCCTTCAGGGTCAGAAACGCCATCAAGGAGGTTGCCGTCGCCACGCACTTCCAATGGCTCACCGTGAATGTACGAGTAGGTGCGCACCGTTGACGAGGATGTTGGCGGTTCATTGACGTTGTTGACTGTGATCAGGACATCGGCTTCGGCGGTGCCGCCGTTGGTGTCTTCGGCGCGGATGACAAAGGTGACGACGGGCGGGCCGCCGTTGGCGGTGAGTTGTTCGTAGTCCAAGCCGCGGTTGAGCGTGATCTGGCCCGTCTGCTCGTTGATGGAAAAGGCGCCCGTCGGGTCATTGACCAACGAGTACCGCCGGACGGAATCGCCGGGGTCATTGTCGTGGGCGGCAACAGTCAGGGCAAAGTCGGTGGAGTTTTCGGACACGATCGCCGTGAACCGCGCCCGGTAGGCGAGCGAGCCTTCGCCGGGTGCGGCGGGCATCGCGGGATAGTAGACCGGGGGCGGGGGCTCGTCGGTCACCGGCGGCTCGTCGAAGACGGGGGGCATATTGATCGCGTTGACCGTCACGGTCGTCCAGCCTTCTTCGTTGACCACCACGCCGTTCATGCCCCGTTCCGAGGCCCGGACGTTGATCTTGGTCGTCCCCACGGGAATCAACGAAATCATGGTCGTGAAGTCCCCGGTCATTCCGCCAATCCAGGCCGTGCTGTTGACGGTCTCCACGTTGTCGTCGGGGTTGTTGTCGATCTGGAGGGAGTAATTCGACATGGAACTCCCGTCGGTCAGCGTTCCCGTCAGCGTGCCGGCGCCGAATCCATACGCGAGTGACGTGAGCGTGAAGTGCAGGTTCGACAGGCTCGGCGGCGAGTTGGGTTCGGTGATCGTCACCGTGACGGGTGACGTCCCGAACGTGTACTTCGCCGGGTCGCTCACCGACACCAGGCTCACGACCACCGTTTCATCGAGATCGTTCTCGCTGTCGGGCGTGGAAATGACGGGGAGCACGATCTCGGACATTCCCTCCACAAACGTGACGGAGCCGCCGAGCGCCGAGTAATCTGCGCCGGGCGTCGCGCTGCCGGTCACCGAGTAACTGACCGTCAGCGACCCGACTGTGTTGGAGCGGGTGATCTTGAATTCGCCCGGTGTCGAACTTCCCTCCGCGGTCCGCGGGACCGTGGCGGAGATGCCGACGGCCCCACCCGCACTGCCGCCCGTGCTGCCCCCGTCGTCACCCGGAGGCGGCGGGCAGAACGGCGGATCTCCCGTGTTCCCACCAGTGCTGCCACCAGTGCTGCCGCCGGTGCTTCCAATCGGGGGAAAGTATGGAACTCCCGTCCCGCCACCGGCGGGGTAATAGGGCAGCGAGTCCGTCGTTCCCCCGGTCGAACTGTCGCCGGTCGTCAACCCGCTGGTTCCGCCGACACTGCCACGGGTGTTCCCGCCCGTGTTGCCGACGTTCACCGTGACTCCGGCGGTCGACGACGCACCGCCGAGGGCCGCCGCGTAGGTGAATGAGTCGCTGCCGATGAAGCCCGCGTCGGGGGTGTAGACAAACGTGCCGTCCGCATTGAGCGTCAGCGTGCCGTGCGATGGGCCGCTGACGGCCGACGCCGTCAGGCTGCTGCCGGAGACGATCAGGCCGGCCGAGTCATCGGTGCCGTAGTCGTTCTGAAGCACCCCGCCGCTGATGCCGTTGACGGTCAGCGTTTGATCGAGAGTCACGCTGAACGAGTCGGGGTTGGCCATGACCGCACTCATCAACTGGCGCGGTTCGAGCCGTTCGATGGCCGGGACATGCGAGAAATTTCTCCGGGGGCGGCGCGATCGCGAGCCGCGCCACGCTCCAGCCCCCCCCGTTTCGCCAACTTGAACAAGCCAGACGCCAACCGGCCGAGCCAATTCGTCAGGATCATGATTCGGGTTCCCTGAAGAGTGGAGCGCTGCGGGGAGAAATGAACGGTGTCGTGAAGCGTGGCGATCATCGCGATGAAACGTCCGCCGCGTCCGAGTCGCGCGGCCTGCTTCGCACCAGAACAGCGAAGTGGGCGATACGCTATCAAGTGGCTGTTGAGGAATACAAGGACTTTTATTCCCACCCATGGAATGGCGGAGGATGCCGGTGTATTCCCCTGCGATATTGGCCTGGCGACCGATGCTGGTCGGCCGTCCTCCGCGTCGGATGGGCGCATCAATGACGGACGCAGAATCTGTCGTCCGGACGCCCGCCGACTTCTCCCCACCTTCCCCGCAGCGCGAGCCGCGAGTACACAAGCACTTGGCCAAATCCCCGCAGCAAATCTTCTCACGAAAACAAGACTTTGAATGGCATGGTGCATGTCGGGTAGCAGCCCCGAAGAAGCCCCCTCACCCTTGCCCTCTCCCCCGCAAAGCCGGAGGAGAGGGGACCAGATGGGGCACGTGATAGCTGAAGCCACCGCGACTTGAACCGCGCCCTTTGACCGATTGCAGAGCAGAGCCGGATCGAAAAACCTCTGCCAGCTTTGCGCCTCTGCGTGAGACCTGATTGTTTTCACTGAAACTGGGTTGCGGCAATGCCGCGCTGGGCCGACGCTATCATCCGCAGATCATCCGCAGACATCCCCTTTCTCGATTGAGGTGCTCTCATGCGAAGTCCCGTCACTTGTATCGCCCGGTGTGTGATCATCGCCGCCGGTTGTCTACTGACACTGCGGACTGACGGTTCGCGGGTCATGGCCGAGGACGCGCCGGTGCTGGTCGGATCGAGCGCGACGGGACACGTTCACCCGTCGATTTGCCGCACGAAGGACGGCACGCTGATCGTGGTCTTCAAGGGGGCCAACGTGCTAATGTGCAGCCGTTCGGCCGATGGCGGACAGACGTGGGAGAAGCCCGAGACGATCGCCACGTCCGCGAAACGGCCCGAGGTGATTCGCGAGGTAAAGATCTTCGAGGTTTATCCCGGCACCGCCGATGTGCTGCCCGATGACCGGGTGCTTGTGACGTGGAACTACATTGCCGACGACCCAGGACGGCTATACGAGCGGGCGTTGCTCTACTCGATCAGCAGTGATCAAGGCCGGACCTGGAGCGAACAGGCGCTGATCGGCCCCGTCGATGGCAAGCATTTGGGAGCAGTCCGGCACAACGTCCTCCTTTGGACCGACGGCCGCTGGTTGCTCCCCCTGCGAGCCGGACCGCCGCGGCTGTTCGATCCGAAGACGGGCGAGTTCACGGCGTTCACTCTCACCGGTCCCGACAACAAGCAGCACGCATTCCAGCAGATCGTTCGCACCGTGAAGTGGACGCTGCTGGCGATGGGGCCGGTGATGCTGCGCTCGACCGACGACGGCCGCAGTTGGACGACCGTCGAAGCGTTCCGCGCCGTCCCCGACATCGACACGGCCGAAGGACGGTATCTCACCGTGCTCACCGACGGCCGCGTGCTGGTGACGTTCGGCGTCGGCACGGCCAACAAGGGGCTGAGCTACAACGTCTCCGCCGACGATGGCCTCACGTGGAACAACGACCACACCGTCGTGCTGCTGCCGGAGCGGAACATCGCGGCCCGCTACTACTCCGCCCGCACGGTGCAACTCGACGATCACCACGCGGGCACGGTCTTCGTGAGCGGCGGCGTCTACTTCTTGAAAGTCAGCCTGGATCGAGTGGCTCGCCATACTCCGCGCGGTCGTCGATGAGACATTCTAGGTGAGCCGGGTGCGTAAGCCCCCGGACTCCTGTCGTGAAGAGTCCGGGGGCTTACGCCGCCCGGCTCACCAGGACTCCAACTGCAGAATCGTCTCATCGAAGACCGCGCGAGGCATGAACACACCGTTCGACGACACCACCAGAAATGCTGTGAAAGGAACGTGTCCGATGAGAAGCCTGCCTGCGATGCTGCCGCTCCTGATCTATTCCGTGATGGTTGTTGTTGCTCCGCAAATCGTGATGGCTCAGACGACCAAGGTCTCGTCCACGGGCACATCCACTGGTGACGCTGCGCCGCACAATTCGCTGCGAGTCGGCGTCTTTCGAGTCGATGCGACTCCGCCGTTGGGGACTCCGGTGGCGTATGCGTTGGCGCGGAAGATCGAAGACCCGCTCACGGCGCGCGGTGTGGTGTTGCTCGGGGCCGGCCAGCCGATCGTGCTCTGCGCGGTGGATTGGATCGGCATTTCCAACGGCGGTCACGATGTCTGGCGCGAGAGCTTGGCCAAGGCGGTCGGCACTTCGGTCGACCGCGTCGCCGTGCATGTGCTGCATCAGCACGATGCGGTCCGCTGCGACTTCACAGCGGAAGAGTTGCTCGCTCCAAGTTCGCTATGGGTGCGGCTGACGACGATCGGCACCGGGCAGGATCGGCCCCCCCATCCGACCAACGCCGACGATCGAACTCATGCCCACCGTCGACCCGCACGGAATGCCTGCGAAGGTTCGACGCTCTTGATTCCTGATGAGTTACTCTCGGTACTCGTCAAAGAACGCCTCATCGACGTCGTAGGTGATTCGTGGCGTTACACCTAGTTCTAGCGATTCAAATAGCTCAACAAGGTCGTCGCCGTTCACCAGTTCGATTGGCTTTGCACCATCACGCCGAGCCTCTTTCTTGGCTTCAGCAGTAAAGACCCCCGTGGTGATGATGATGCCCTTATCCGCTCGCCCTTCCATCGCACCGCGAAAGTCGCGAACTTGGCTTGGTGTCACAGCGCCTGCGTATCGCTTGCACTGAAACAGCACGGTAAAGCTGACGAATTTATTGACCTTGAGAATGCCAATTCCGTCGATTCCACCGTCACCGCTCTTGCCGGTTACGGTCACTTGCTCAAAGCCGTTCTCACGAAGCAACCGCTGGCACAAACGCTCAAAACCGGCAGGCGACAGACTCTTGAGGACTTTCAGCAAATCCGTTGTCTTTTCGCCGTCACTCTCGTCTGGTTGCTCGTCCGTAATCCCAGTGTCTTGTGATAAACCCGGTTCTGTTTTCTCGTCGTTTTTCGCAGTGTGTTTTTTGTGTAGTTCATGGACTCTCTTGAAGAACGCGAGAGAGTCGAATTGTCCCAGATTGGTTTTGCTGCCCTCTTCCGTGAGCGTCCAAACGCCACGCTTCGACGAATCCACAAGTCCACCATTGACCAAATACATCCGTGCCCAGTGGACCTGATTGTAAACCCGTGATTGCCCACTCTTCAAAATGACGGATTGTTCTTGGTCTGAGAGGCCAGTTATCAGTAATCGGAGGTCACTCGCGGCGGGGGGCGTCGTGTGACTCTCAGTATTCCGAGGTCGGGTAACTCTCAGTGATCGGAGGTCAGT
>JAYTIB010000793.1:0-3208 GCA_043732205.1 Schlesneria sp.
CGGGACTACTGTAGTCCCGTCGCTCCGCCGACGGGATTCGGTTTTGGAAACGCCAGCAACCGCAGGCCGTTCAGGATCACCGCGACCGTGCTGCCTTCATGTCCCACCACAGCCAGCGGCAACGGCAGCGCGATCAGCATCGCCGTGATCAACAGTCCCCCCATCACGCTGAACGCCAGGATTAGGTTTTGACGGATGATCTGCTGCGTTCGCCGGGCCAGGGCGATGGCGTAGGGGAGGCGTCGCAGGTCGTCGGCCAGCAGCACGACATCGGCCGTTTCCAGGGCGACGTCCGTTCCCGCGCCGCCCAGTGAGAAGCCAACATCGGCGGCGGCGAGTGACGGCGCGTCGTTCATGCCGTCGCCGATCATGCCGACAAGGCCATGCTCGCGACGCAGCGATTCAATGATCCGCAGCTTGTCCTCGGGCAACAGTCCTCCCTGGAATTCCATCCCCAGTTGTCCGGCGATGTGGCCCGCGACCGCGGGATGATCTCCCGACAGCATCACGAGCGGTGCCAGGCCGAGTTCCCTGAGTTGCTGTATCGCGGCGGCGGCGGTCGGACGGAGCGTATCGGCGACGGCCAGCAGGCCCCACACATGCGTCTCGTTTCCCACGCAGATCACCGTCTTGCCGGCCGCCTGCAACGTCTCCGCCTGCTGTGTGAGTTCGTCATCAAGCGGGATCTTGTCGTCGAGAAACCAACTGATCTTTCCGGCCCGCAGACTGCGGCCGATCCATGTGCCGACGACGCCACAGCCGACGATGGCTTCGACCGACTCGGCCGCGCGAATCGTGATCCCCCGCGCGGCGGCCGCCTCGACGACGGCTCGCGCCAGCGGATGTTCGGAGTGCTGCTCCAACGCCGCGCCGGCCGACAGCAACTCGACGTCCGAGATTCCCGCTGCCGGAATGATGTCGACCAGTCGCGGACGACCCAGCGTCAACGTGCCGGTCTTGTCGAAGGCCATCGCTTGCAGGAGCGCCGCCCGTTCCAGATGCGAGCCCCCCTTGAAGAGCACGCCACCGCGCGCGGCGCTCGTGATCGCCGACAGGATCGCCGCCGGTATCGAAATCACCACCGCACACGGCGACGCCACCACCAGCACCGTCATCGCGCGGTGAAACGCGATCGAGAACGACTCGTTCAGTCCGACGGTTCCGACCCACAGCACGGTCATCGATCCCGCCAGCACGATCCACGTGTAGGTCTGACCGAACCAGTCGGTGAACTGCTGACTGGCCGCGCGCTCCGACTGCGCCTCCTCGACCAGTTTCACCATCCGAGCGAGCGTCGATTCACCGGCCGCGCGCGTCACCTCGATCTGAATCAATCCCTGGTGATTGAGCGTTCCGGCGAAGACCGGATCGCCGACCTGCTTGTCGACGGGAATCGACTCGCCCGTCATCGGCGACTGGTCGATGCTCGTTCGTCCGACTGTCACCGTGCCATCGGCGGGAATCCGTTCCGACGGCTGCACGAGGACCGTGTCGCCGACGACGAGCGCCTCGACGGGAATGGTCATCTCACGTCCGTCTCTCAGGACGACCGCCTCCTCGGGAGTCAGTTGCATGAGTGAGCGGATCGCGCGGCGCGTGCGACCGAGAACGAAATGTTCGAGCGCATGCGACAACGAGAACAGAAACAGCAGCACCGCTCCCTCGGCCCATTCCCCGATCGCCGCCGCGCCGATCGCCGCCAGGATCATCAGCAGATCGATCGTCACCCGCCCGCCGCGCAGATCTTCGACCGCGTGTCCTGAGATGTGCGTGCCGCCCGCCACGAACGCGATCAGAAACGCCGTCAACGCGGCGATGCGGCCGGGGGGCCACGAGGCCGTGTCCAGCGTGTTGTCCGGCGACAGGTATTCGAGGCTCACGCCGACGATCACCATCAGCAGGCACATCGCCGGACCGAGGAACAACGTCCAGCGCGCCGCATCGTCAGTGCCGGCGCCGCGGGCGTGTGGCTTCGAAGTCGCGGGTCGCCGAGATGGATTGGCCGTGGCGATGATCGCCTCCTTTGGGGCTGGTGTGCCGAATCATAGTCGGGTGACGCAGAGAGTCCACGCGGGAAATCCGTCCTACGGGCGACGTCGCCAACCGTGGCTGGTTTTGATTACTCTGCCGAACTCCGCCCGATCATGAACCCGCCTTACGAGGAGATTCGTCATGCCGGAAACGCCCTTGCCGCTGACTCGTCGCGATTTTCTTTCGGCGTCCACCGCGACGCTGCTCGGCGGAACGCTGCTGGCGGCCGATGATCCCGCGGCGACGAAGTTGCCGGCCACGCGGCGACCGCGCGTCGCGGCGATCAATTCGATCTACCGGCTGAGGTCGCATGCGTATCACATCGCGGGACGGTTCATCCACGGCTACACGCGCAACGGATTTCATCATCAGCCGCCGTTCGATCTCGTCCGGATGTGGAACCACCAGCAGCCGAAAGACGATCTCGGGCCGAGCGTTTGTAAGACTCACCACATTGAACTGACGAAGACGATTCCCGAAGCTCTCGGCGCGCAGAACGGCCTCGACGTGGACGCGGTGTTGCTGATCATCGAACACGGCGACTACCCGGTGAATGAACGCGGTCAGGTGCTGTACCCCCGGTACGAATTCTTCGAGCAGATTGTCGACGTCTTCAAAAGGGCGGGCCGCAGCGTCCCCGTCTTCGTCGACAAACACCTGTCATACGATTACCGGTTGGCCGAGCAGATGGTGGAGACTTCGAGGGAGATGAAGTTCGGACTGATGGCCGGTTCGTCGCTGCCGGTGACGTGGCGTCGGCCCGAGATCGAACCGCCGCTCGGCACGAAATTCGAAGAAGCGGTCGTCTGCTTCGGCTTCGACCGGGGGACCGTCGAGATCTATCTGTTCCATGCGCTGGAGGTCTTGCAGTGCATGCTCGAACGACGGGCCGGCGGTGAGACCGGGGTCAAGTCGGTGCAGTTTCTGGAAGGCCCGGCCGTCTGGAAGGCGGGCGACGAGGGCCGCTGGTCGTGGCGACTGCTGGATGCCGCGCTGTCCCGCTGCGCCAGCCGCAACACCGGCCCGATCCGCGAGAACGTCCTGCATCCGCAGGCGGTGCTGGTCGAATACCAGGACGGAACCCGCGGCGCGGTCCTGAACCTGATCGAACAAACCTCCGAATTCGCGATCGGATCCAAAGTCGCCGACCGTGCCGAACCAGTCTCAAGCTGCTTCT
>JAYTIB010000794.1:0-3206 GCA_043732205.1 Schlesneria sp.
CCAGGAGTCGGACGGCATCGGACAACGGCGCTGATTCGGTTCGGTCCTGTTGCAGGAAACTTTGGATCGGCTCCTGCAATCGCAGGGCGGCGTCGACCAATGCGTTGGCGCCGTGCTGATAGGCACCGATGGAGATCAGGTCTTCCGCCTGACGGTGTGCGGCGAGCAGTTGTCGCAGCGACGTGGCGGCGCGGCGATGTTCGTCGCCCGTCACATCGTTCATCAGGCGCGAGACACTCGCCAGGACATCGATCGCGGGGAAGTGACCGTGTTCGGCGAGTTTTCTCGACAGAACGACGTGGCCGTCCAGCGTGCCGCGGACCGCGTCGGCGATCGGTTCGTTTGTGTCGTCTCCCTCGACCAGAACCGTGTACAGTCCGGTGATGCTGCCGCGGTTGGTGCGGCCGCTTCGTTCGAGGAGTCTCGGCAACAGCGAGAAGACGCTGGGGGGATAGCCGCGTGTCGTGGGTGGTTCGCCGGCGGACAGGCCGATCTCACGCTGGGCCAGCGCGAAGCGCGTGACGCTGTCCATGACCAGCAGCACGTCGCGGCCGGTGTCGCGGAAGTATTCGGCGATGGCGGTCCCGAGATAGGCCGCGCGGAGTCTCAGCACGGCGGGATCGTCGCCCGTCGCGACGACCACCACGCTGCGGGCGAGTCCCTCCGGCCCGAGATCGCGTTCGATGAACTCACGCACTTCGCGGCCGCGTTCGCCGATCAGGACCACCACGTTGACGTCCGCTTCGGTCGCCCGCGCCATCTGGCCGAGGAGTGTGCTCTTCCCCACACCGCTGCCGGAGAAGATCCCCAGCCGCTGGCCCCGGCCGCAGGTGAGCAGCCCGTCGATCGCGCGAATGCCCGTGCCGAGCGGCTGATCGATCCGCGGTCGCTGCATCGGTGACATCGGCTCGATCAACAGGGGAATCCGATGCGGCAGTACGGCGGGAGTTCGCCCGTCGAGGAACCGTCCGCGTCCGTTGATGATGCGACCAAGCAAGCCGTCGCCAACGCGCGCGCCCGGCACCGACTGAGTCAGCACGACGCGTGTTCCGCGGCGGATTCCGTGCAGTTCGCCATACGGCAGCAGCAACGTGTCGTCACCCGAGAAGCCGACGACTTCCGCTTCCACACTGGTCCCGTGTTCCGCCTCCAACTTCGCCACGGCCCCCAGCGGCGCGGGGAAACCGGCGACGGCCACCGTCAGCCCGACGAGCTTCGACACACGACCGCTCAGCCCCACCGGAAGTGATCGCTGGATTTGATCGATGAGCGTTGACGGGCGAGTCGTGAGGGTGGAGGGCATGGGAAGATTTTGGATTGGAGAAGGAAGGGAATCTGAACCACGAAATACACGAAATACACGAAAGGCCGAAGGTCGAGTTGTGCGTCGTGAGAAGCACGGTGCCATTCCGTCCGCAGAACTGGCACGTGGCCTTAGCAGCCTGTTGACTGTCTCTACGTATTCCTTTCGTGTGTTTCGTGTATTTCGTGGTGAATGACTCCTGTCAGCCTTCGATCAGTTCGTTGGTCAGTCGTTCGAGCATGGTTTCGACGCGGGCGTCGATTTCTCCGTGAGTGGTTTCAATGCGGCAGCCGCCGCGGGAGACGTGGGGATCGGCGACGAGTGTTGAGTCCGCGCAGGCGGTCAATGATTCAACGATCTTGGGGCCTTGGTCTCCCCACGCGGCCAGATCGTCGGGATGCAGATGCACGGTGACGCGGGGTTGACCGGCCGCCAGCCGCAGGGCGTCGGCGATCATTCCCGAGGCGAGTTCCGGGCGGGTGGCGATTTGTGATTTGACGAGCTTTTCGGCGATGGCCACGCCGACCCGGACGGCCGTCTGTTCCCAGCGAATCAGCCAGCGATCCCGTTCCGCCTGCAATGCTTCGGCAGCGGCCTTCAAGGCGGGCAGCGCCGTTTGCAGTTGGTCGTCTAGTCGACGGCACGACAATTCAACCGCCCGCCGTTCAATCTCGGCCTGTGCTTCGCGCAGTCCTGCATCGCGCGCTGAAGTTCGGGTCCGCTCATGCAGCGCGTCGACTTGCTGATTGGCCGAGGCAATCAGTTCATCGGCCGCGCGGCGCGCCTGCGCGAGGACGTTGTCCGCCTCCTGCCGCAGGTCCACGAAGTTGAACGCGGGCCGGGCCGACAGATCCCGAACCGACTGAGCCTTCACGATGCGAGCCGCCGTCATGGCCATTGTCCCTGGTTTCGAAGTGACCTGAGTTGCTCAACGAACCGAGTCGTTTGATTCTGTCAGTAGCTGAACTCGCAAGAGTTCAGAGGATTGCCGAGGCCGGTTGAATTCTTGCGAATTCAGCGACAGACCAAAGTGAGTGCCGTTGGGCTGACGCCCCCCGGCTCACGTTGATTCTGCTTGTCGCCCCTGTTCATCAGTTCACCGGCAGCGCGATCAATCCGGCTTCTTCCAGCCGGTGGATGCTGTCGGCGATTTGTTGCCGCACGGAAGTCATCTCGCTCAGCCGCACCGGGCCGAGTGAGTCCATTTCATCTTGGAACGCCCGGGCCACCCGGTCGGTCAGGCAACCGAGCACCTTCTGCCGCACCGTCACGGGACTGGCTTTCAAGGCGAGCGCCCATTGGCGGTCGTCGGTTTCCTGCAGGATGACGCGCAGCGTGTCGTCGTCGAGCTTGAGCAGGTCGTCGAAGGAAAACAGGGTCTGCCGCAGTTCGCCAGCCAGGTTTGAATCATGGTCCTCCTCCATCGTGGCGAGGATCGATCGGGTCGCGGTGCGCGATGACTCGCGCAGCACTGCGGCCACTTGGGAGACACCGCCGGCACGAACACGGGCGCGACCCAGCCGCTCCTTCAAGACGGCCGCGATGTCGGCCAGGATTTCGGGATCGGTCGGACCGAGCCGGGCGACCCGCTGCAAGACGTCGGCCTGGCGATCCGGGGTCAGGCCGGCCAGGACCGCCGCTGAAAATGCTGGCGGGAGTTGTGCGGCGATCACCGCGATTGTCTGCGGTTGCTCGTCGTGCAGCAGTTGGAGAACGTCATCGGGATGCCGGCCGTTCAGGAAGTCGAACGGATTGGAGTCGACGAGGCTCGACACGTTGTGGCGTCCGGTTGCGCTGTGCGGCATCGAGTCGCGTGGATCGGCTGGCGCGGTCGGTGTTGGGCAGTCCGCAGGAAATGAACTGCCAATGACGTGGGACGGATTTCCAATCCGTCCATCAAGGC
>JAYTIB010000795.1:0-8396 GCA_043732205.1 Schlesneria sp.
CCATGCTGTCAAAATCAAAGTTTCTGTCAGGTTGCATCTGTTGTTTGTGGATGATTCCCCTCGTGGGATTATCGTCCAACACGGCGTTTGCCGATGAAAAGCCCGGCACCGAAGGGAACGGCAACCTTGTCGTTGGCCCCGATTACAAGATCGACCCCGATCTCACAGACCGGGGCAAACCCAAGGGAAAATCCTTCGAGTTCACGCTGCGGCTGGCGGACAGCAAGATCTTCCGTGGCGATGATTCCACGCTCGACCCCAAGAAGCCGGTGCGCAAGCAGCGGAAGATTTTTGTTTACGTGCCGGCCGCCTACAAGGACGGCTCGAAGGCACCGATTCTTGTGACCCTCGACGGGCCGAGCCGCCTGAACCTGGTGCGCAACGCGCTGGACAATCTGACGGTCTCAACGGACTCGAACCGCAGGTTGCCTCCCTTCATCGCGATTGGTGTCGAAAACGGCGGTGACGATGGCAAGGGGAGCGAGCGCGGTCTGGAATACGACACGATGTCCGACCGGTTCGCCCGGTTCATCAATGACGAAGTGTTGCCGGCCGTGCTGGGCAATGCGGAGATCACAGCCGCATATCCGAAGATCGCCTTCACAAACGATCCCTGGGGAAAAGCCGTGATGGGCTGCAGTTCCGGCGGTGCCGCGGCGCTCACCATGGGCTGGTTTCGTCCCGACTTGTTCCGTCGTTTGATCACATACTCCGGGACGTTCGTCGATCAGCAGGACGATGACGCGCCGGAAGAAGCGGCTTACCCGCTCGGTGCGTGGGAATACCATTCCAGCCTGAAGCTGATCGAAAACAGCGAGAAGAAACCTCTGCGGATATTCACGCACGTCTCGGAGAACGACATTCGCGCCAAAGACCCGGAGTCAACCTATCACAACTGGGTGATGGCCAACGAGCGCACGGCCGCGGCCCTCAAGGCCAGGGGCTATGACTACCGTTACGTGTTCAGCCGCGCCACGAATCACTGTGATTCCAAAGTGTTCGAGCAAACGCTGGCGGACACGCTGGTCTGGATGTGGCGCGGCTATCATGCGGAGTGAGATACCTCTCGTCGCCTTCGCGGCGAGGACTGACGGATTTCCAAGATCGCCCAGTCGGCAACGTCCCGTCACACTCTCGACGACCTGTGCGATCAGTTCACCGTGTTTTCGGAGATTACCCATGAAATTCTTTGCGCTGACCCTCGGCCTGATTTGCCTGGTGGCCTCGGCCGCGCAGGCCGAGACGATTTGGATCGAAGGCGAGAAGCCCGCCAAGTCCACGATGAATCGGCATCCGTGGTGGTACGACCAAGTCAAGAAAGACCAGCTTTCTGGCGACGACTGGATCAGCAACTTTGACGGCAAGAAGCCGGGCGAGGCGGAGTACTCGGTCACGGCAAAAGAAGCCGGTAAGTTCGAGTTCTGGGTCCGCGCGAATCCGACCGCGACGAAGCTCTCGTATCGGTTGAACGACGCCGATTGGAAGCCGATTGAGTTTGAGAAGAACGCGCGCGAGGCGGCCAACATCGCGGGTGACGGCAAACTCGATCTGCGGTTCATCGCGTGGGTCAAGGTCGGCAGCGTCGACTTGAAGCGCGGGGCGAACTCGATCCGCTTCCGCATGCACAGCGACAACAGCAACCACGGTGGGCTGGATTGCTTCGTCCTCTCGACCGAGCCGTTCACGCCGCGCGGCATTCTCAAGCCGGGCGAGACTGCGAAAGGGGCGGACGCGAACAAGTCAGACAAGGACTGGTTCGCGTTCGATCCGTCGGCCGACAAGTTCGAGAAGTCGTCGGCCATCGATCTGCGTTTTCTCAACGAGAAGGAAGCGGGCGAGCACGGTGTCATCGCGGCGAAGGACGGTCACTTCGTTCACAGTCAAACCGGTGAGTCGGTGCGTTTCTGGGCGGTCAACGGCGCGGCGGCCAAGTCCCGCGACGAACTGCGGCGCGAGGCACGGCAACTCGCGAAGTACGGCGTCAATCTCGTGCGGTTGCACGGACCGATGTTCGACAAGCGGGGCGAGGTCGATCCGGCCAAGATTCAACGGGCCATTGACGTTGTCGAGACGATGAAGGCCGAGGGGATCTATACGCATTTCTCGATCTACTTCCCGCTGTGGCTCGATCCGCCAACGGACCTCGACTGGCTGCCCGGCTACGACGGCAAGTCGCACGCCTTTGCGACGCTCTACTTCAACGCCAAGTTTCAAGAGAAGTATCGCGGCTGGTGGCAGGCGTTGCTCACGACACCCAGCCCGACGACCGGCAAGCGGCTGATCGATGAACCCGCCGTGTTCGGCGCGGAACTCATCAACGAAGACTCGTTCTTCTTCTGGACGTTCAACGATAAGAACATCCCGGACGCGCAACTGCGGATGCTGGAGCAGCAGTTCGGCGAGTGGCTGAAGACGAAGTACGGTTCCATCGACAAAGCCTTCGCCGCTTGGAAGGGAATGAAGATCGGCCGCGATGCGCCGGCCGACGGCCGTGTCGGCTTCCGTCCGTTGTGGAACATCGCGCATGAACGAACGCCGCGCGATCAAGACACCGCGCGGTTCCTGACCGAACTGCAACGCCGCTTCTATGACGAGTCATCGCAGTTTCTGCGGGGCCTCGGATTCAAAGGGCTGATCACCGCGTCGAACTGGGCAACCGCCAGTCCGGAAGTGTTCGGGCCGCTCGAAAAGTTCACGTACACGGCGGGAGACTTCATCGACCGTCACGGCTACTTCGGCTGCCGCAACGAGGGGCAATTCTCCGAGTGGTCAATGCGCGACGGGCACTCGTATGCCGACCGCAGCGCGTTGCGATTCGAGAACGAGGAGCCGGGCAAGCCGGCGTCGTTCGTGCATCCGGCGATGGACCCCAAGTACGACAACAAGCCGTCGATGATCTCCGAGACGACCTGGAACCGGCCGAACCGGCATCGCGGTGAGGCACCGCTGTATCTGGCCGCGTTCGGCGCATTGCAGGACAGCGACTGCATCGTTCACTTCGCGAAGGACGGAGTCGATTGGTCGGTCAAACCGGGCTACTTCATGCAGCCGTGGACGCTGACCGCTCCGACACAGTTCGGCCAGTTCCCCGCCGCCGCACTGATCTATCGGCGCGGCTTGGTGAAACCCGGCGACGTGATGGCCGACGTGACGCTCGCCGTCGAAGACTTGCTGAAGCTGCAAGGGACACCGCTGCCGCAGGACGCCGCGTTCGATGAACTGCGACTGAAAGATGTCCCGCAAGGCACGACGCTCAAGCAAGGCCAGCGCATCGACCCGCTGATCCACTACGTCGGCCGCACGCGAGTCACGTTCCGTAGGATGGACGCCCTCGTCCGTCCTAATGGTGCTCGGACGGACGAGGGCGTCCATCCTACGGTCAAACTTACTTCGCTCGCGCCATTCATCGATCACACGAAGAAACTCGTCACCAGTCAAACGGGCGAACTGAAGCTCGACTGGGGCCAAGGCGTCCTGACCATCAACGCCCCCGCCGCCCAGGGGGCCAGCGGCAACCTCGCCTTCGCTGGTGAGATCACGCTCGCTGACGTGACATTATCGATCCCGCTCGACGTCGCTCATGCAATCGTCGTCAGTCTCGATGGCCAGCCGCTGGCAACGTCGAAACGAATGCTGTTGCAAGTCATGACCGAAGAGCAACCGACGGGCTTCCGCTCCGAATCGCTCGGCGACCGCCGCCACCGCATCACGTCCATCGGTGAGAACCCGTGGCAGGTGCGCAAGCTCGCCGGCGTCGTTCGCCTGCGCCGCTCCGACGCCAACAAACTCAAAGTCACCGCGCTCGACCAGTTTGGCCAACCGACATCGACCACGCTGACTGGTGACGAGATTCGTCTGCAACCCGAGACGCTGTACTACACAATTGAAGCTCCGTAAGCACTCTTCGTAGGGTGGGACAAGCTCGCTTCGAGCGCCGGCCCACCACGGTGAACTCTCCCGATTTGATGGTGGGCCGGCGCGGCGAAGCGCCGCTGGTCCCACCCTACAGGTTCCCTCCACTCGAACGGGTGCCGTGGTTGTCGCCTTCATGAACGATGTTTCCCGGAGGCATCGTGATTACACTGCCGGGGTCTCTTCGCTTCGTCCTCTTTAGAAAGGCTGCTCATGAACCGTCGCACGTTTCTGGAATCGGGATTTGCCGGGTTGGGATTGGCCGCGCTCGCACCGCCTGTGTTCGGTGCCGCCAAGGTTGCGCCGCCACGGACGGCGCTCATCGGCTGCGGCTGGTACGGCAAGGCCGACCTGCTGCGATTGATTCAGGTCGCGCCGGTGGACGTCGTCGGGCTGTGTGATGTCGATAAGACGATGCTCTCGGAAGCTGCGGACCTCGTGTCGCAACGGCAGAAGTCGCGGAAGCTCCCGGAGACCTTCGGCGATTACCGCGAGCTCTTGAAGCAGACGCAGCCCGAACTGGTGCTGATCGCCACGCCCGACCACTGGCATGCCCTGCCGGCCATCGCGGCGATTCAATCGGGCGCCGATCTCTATCTGCAGAAGCCGATCAGCATCGACGTGGTCGAGGGACAGGCGATTCTCGCCGCCGCTCGCAAGCACAACCGCGTCGTACAGATCGGCACGCAGCGCCGTAGCACGCCGCACCTCGCCGAGGCTCGCGACAAGATCCTCAAGGAGGGAAAGCTGGGAACGATCGGCCTCGTGGAGATCTACTGTTACTACCACATGCGGTCCCGTGAGAACCCGCCCGACGCCGCGCCGCCGGCCAACCTCGATTACGAAATGTGGACCGGTCCGGCTCCCATGTTGCCTTACAACTCGCTCGTGCATCCCCGCCGGTGGCGGGCGTTCATGGAATACGGCAACGGCATCGTCGGCGACATGTGCGTCCACATGCTCGACATGGTCCGCTGGATGATGGACCTCGGCTGGCCCGATCACGTCGCGTCCGACGGCGGCATCTACATCGACAAGCAGAGCCGGGCCAACATCAGCGATACGCAAACCGCCACGTTTCAGTTCGGTTCGCTCCCCGTCGTCTGGACGCACCGCACCTGGGGTTCGTCACCCGACCCGCAATACCCGTGGGGAGCGACGATCTACGGAGACAAGGGGACGCTGAGGTGCAGCGTCAACAGCTATGATTTCCAGCCGACGGGTGGGACGCCGGTCCACCGCGACGTCGAGTACGAACTGGAACAGTATCCCGAGGACAAGACGGAGAAGGATCTCGAAAAGCACGTCGCCCCGGCCATCCGCGGCCACATGCTGGATCTGCTCAAAGCCTGCGAATCCCGCGGCCGACCGGTCGCCGACGTGGAGCAGGGACACATCTCGTCGGCAAGCTGCATTCTGGCGAACCTGTCGATGGAACTGGGCCGCTCGCTGAAGTGGGACCGCGCCCAGCAACGCATCGCCAACGACGAAGAAGCCAACCGCCGCCTCCGCCGCCCCTATCGAGCCCCGTGGGTCCATCCGGAACCGGACCAGGTGTGACCGCCGCTAACAAAATCGCGCGGCGTACCGATCAGGGGTCAGGCACTTCGGAAATTCGGAATTGGCTGGCGTGAGGTTTGTTGAAAGCGGTAGCAACCTTCCGACCAATTCCGAATTTCCGAAGTGCCTGACCCTGGCTTTGTCCCACCCCGCCTTCGCGAACCGTTCGGTCTACGCCCGCAACGACAAGGAAATCGTCGCCGTGTCGTTGGAGAAGAAGTAGGACGGAATCACTCCGCCGGTTGCCGAGGCCGACACGGTTCCGACGATTCAATACTCCCGTTGTCGCATCTCCAATCGACGCGAATCACGCGGACGCTCCGATGGTCATCGGGCTGACGACGATCAATCCCGGCGGCAGGCTGGCCAGTCGAGCGAAATGCACTTCGTTGAACGTCAACAAGTGTGTGACTCCGTGTGCGTGACATACGGCAACGAGTCGCGCGTCGTGGACCTGCTTTCCGATCACTCCTGCCGCCTGCACGATGGCCTGCCAAGCCGGGTAGATCGCGGGAATTTCCTCCACCAGGGGAAACGTCAATTCAAAAGCCGCGGCCTTCGTTTCCGCATCCACCACGGACAAGCCCAGTCCGTTCAGACTCTTCGACCGCGTGGCCACATTGCGAAACTCGATCATGGCCTGAGCGGTGATGAGCAAGGTTTCACCGCTGCGATGCAACTTCTGCACTGCCAACTCCGCGACGCCAAACAAGGCGTCATCCGTGTTGGCCAGGCGAACCAGAACGTTGGTGTCGACGAGGTATGCCATCAGTCATACATCTCTTCGCGGCTGAGGGCCTCGTCGGAAAGAGACACACCGCAGGGGGTGCCGATGCGCCGCAGTTGCCGTTCCCACTCATCACGAGGTTCGCTGGCGCACGGCGCGTCACCAAACTTTTCGCGCAGCGCCTTCAAGGCCATCTTCTCCGGCGACTCGCCCGTGACTTGAGCCTGCTTGCGAATCGTCGCTTCCAAGTCCGCTTCAATCGTCAGAACCATCGTCGTCTCTCCCATTTGAAATTCCGTGGGTTGCACGATAGCCATCAGTCAATCGGCAGGTCAATGTGTTTGGCGACTGTATTCAGATGACGGATAGCCTTGGTTGGCCGCCTTCGACGACATCCACAACAACCCCGTGCGACGCCGACTGGTCACCGAGACCACCCAGTGGAAATGGTCGAGTACACGCTGGTATGCCTCGAATCGAGAACTGACAGACCCAGACCTGCCGACGATCCACGGCCTGCCTTGGGACTTCTTCGTCTGACACTGGCTGTTGTGACATTCGCGAAGACACTGGCGGCCCAAAGCCGCCGCCAGTGGCACCCAGGACGGAAGACCCAAGTTTCAGTGCGTCGGATTGCGAGTGACCCAGCGACGGCCAACTTCGGGTGCCACTGGCGAGGGGCTTCGCTCGCCAGTGTTCGTCGAAAACACCGGCGGCCCAATGCTACCGCCAGTGGCACCCGGCGCACCGCTACTCTGACTCAATGATTCGCACATCTGTCCGGCTTTTCATCGGTCCTGTTTGCGTGACGGTGATTTCAACCCGTTTGCGATTTGGATTGCACACTTCGGGCTGCTCCCGACAGATTGTCTCAACGAATGAGAAGTCATTCCTTGGTGAATACACCTGCCGATAGCTCTTCGTCACTTGGAGTCGGTTGCAATGACGTACTTGCTCCGCAGTCAATGACACTGCATGACAGTCATGCTCAGCAAGATGGCCAAAATATCTTGGTTCCAAGATCAGCAGAACCGCGTTGGGGGCTAGCGGCAATATGAATTCGACACCCGGGTCGCGTAGTCCGACAAGCGGACCGTGATCATCACGTAAATTCGCCGCCCTCACGACCGGATGATCAGACGACAAGAAAACTTGATCTGAGTCGCTCAGGCCCAGTAACCAAATGAATCTAGTCAGATGCCCGGCTACATGGTTGATGGATTCATCAGAGAAGAAGTGCTCGCCATGAAGAGCGGCCTCAGAGTTCAAACTAAGCCTAAACGAGGATTTGTATTCGTCGGCCTTGTGCGGCCAGTTGAGCTCAATCGTTTCATCAAGCAAAGAACGCATCATTCCCGTCGCAGCAGCAACAGCCGTTTCGCGATACTCCTTCGTCCTCATCCATTGAATTGCTACGTACGGAGCCAAATTGAAAAGCGTCGTGTACTGCGCTCCGACAACAGACAAACCTGCCAAACATTCATCGATCAGCACTTTGTACGCAGACTCAATCGGAGCAAGGGCTTTTTCGACAATTTGCGGATCGAACGAATTTCCGTCGATGGTGTCATCAATTGGAAGATCGTAAAAATACTTTTCTTGGCCGACGTTCAAAATCGATGACTGAAAGCTCTTTCGGCCAAACTTGTCAAAGGTCCAGATTTGTCTGTTCTCGTCGCAGAATCGTGAAAGATACGACTGTGGAACAAAATGTTGACGCTTCGTTTTCTGAGTTGTGTCTCCCATTTGCCTGACTCCTTCGCATGTACATGTGACACGCCGAGAATACAGCTAAACCGCTCCTCGAACTATGACACAGCAAGTATGCGTGGGTTCGGGCCTACCGCCGGATACCACTGGCGAGGGGCTTCGCTCGCCAGTGTTCTTTGAATTCACTGGCGGCTCAAAGCAGCCGCCGGTGGCACCCGAACGATGAAGAAGGGGTCGGGCGTTCGCGGAGGTTAGACTTCCGAGAGCAGTTTTGTCAGTGCTCGATCGAGGACTTCGGCCCGCGTCAATGGACCGTGAGTGGCGATGTACTCGTCGATTTTCTTGGAGTGAGACGCGACGACCCGCTGCCATTCGGCCAGCATCGCCTAGTGCTCGGCGACAACATGAGGCTTGTCGGCGTCGTCTTGTTCCCTGCCAAGACGACTTCGCTCGCGGAGTGCTGTGAGTCTGTCGGCGGAGAGTGTGT
>JAYTIB010000796.1:0-3203 GCA_043732205.1 Schlesneria sp.
TGGAGTTCGGCCGCGAGCGTGAAGGGATCGACCTCTCGAAAGTGGTCCTGACTCACCACAAGCTGAAGCCCAAGGCAAACAGTCGCTGCCGCTCGGCGAAGGCGACAATCCCAAGCTGGAGCCACTCACCGAAGCCGGCAGCGGCAGCGTTCAAGAGAAGCAGAAAGCGTGGCTGAGCGAGCTCATCAACAAGGTCAACGACCTGTTTGCATGCGACCTGACCGATCAGGACAAGCTGGTCTACGTCAACAACGTCATCAAGGGCAAGCTGCTGGAATCTGAAACCCTGAAGCAGCAGGCGACCAATAACACGAAAGAGCAGTTCGCGAACTCACCGGACCTGAAGACGGAAATCCTGAACGCCGTGATGAGTGCCCTGGAAGCCCACACCGCCATGAGCACCCAGGCCCTAAGTTCCGAGACAGTTCGCGAAGGATTGAAAGACGTGCTACTCGGCCCCGCGAAGCTCTACGAGGCACTGCGAGAGCAGACAGTCGCGGATGCGACGAAGGTGTAACGGCGTCGGCCTTGTCCATCTGATGGTCGAGAACTCTGCGACGACTTCGCCCCATTTACCCGGGACTTTTTCGTTCGTTCGGCTCGCCACGGTTGCGTCTGACGAGCGATGGCCACCGAAGAGGACCATCGGATGCTGCTGCTGTCGCCGAATGGCAAGCCAACTGCACCACAATCATCGCACCCGCAAAAGCAGAAACCCCCGTACAAGCCGGGGTTTTCCTGAGTGGGACCGCGGGGACTCGAACCCCGAACCAAAGGATTAGGAGTCTGACCTAGAGGCTACGCGATACGATAAAGGACTACGAACTATGTCATGAAAATATGGAGTTCTTAGTAGTCCGTCGTCGAGTGGTGTCGCGTGGAATAGTGCTCGCCAGTCGGATTCCAGATGGAACAGAGATGGAACGTTCATCACGAAATGACCGATTGAATCCGTTGTGCAACCTCCGTCCCTGACGTAGCCGCTCACAAAACAAACGGGCAAGTATTCGTACCTGTACGATGACTTGTCTGAAACGCCGCTAAAGCCCCGTCCATCATCTGGACGGGGCTTTTGTTGTGGATACCTTTCGCTTTGTGCGGTCATGGCATTTGTTCCAACGGTTTCGTTTCTTGCGAGGGTTAATCATGTCACGTGACGTATCGAACGAAAGATCGATCAGCCTGTCCGAGGCCGCGAAGCTACTACCGACAAGGCCGCACTTGTCAACGCTGTGCAGATGGTCTTCGGTCGGAGTTCGCGGAGTCCGACTCGAATCGACTTTGATCGGTGGAAGACGAGTCACAACGAAAGAGTCTGTTGACCGCTTTCTGCGTTCGCTGAATGGTTCAGGGAAAACGAAATGTTCCAAATGACGATCACTGCCGACGAACTGCGGCCGATCATCTCTGCGGCCGTTGCCGAAACGCTGGCTCAACTCCGGGCCGATGAATCCGCAGTCGGCGGGAAGCTCGCATTCAGTGAGCAAGAGGCGGCAAGGCTCTTGGACATCGAACCGCACGTTTTGCGGGACGCCAGATTGCGAGGCTCGATCGCAGCAAGCCGGATTGCGGGCCGGAGAATCCGATATAGCCGAGCGGATTTGCTGGCGTATATGTCGGCGAATCGAACCGAATCGAAATGAGAAAAGCCGTCGCATCCCGACCAAGGAAAACGCGACGGCTCGAAAGGACTCAACGGAATGAACTATAGCAAAACGGCACACGAAGCCGAACGAAAAAGACTCCGGCAACTGCAACGCGAAATCGTCATCGACTGGGCATCACTCGCCCGCGAATCGATGGCGGCATTCGCCCGTGACACCGGACGCATCCTCTACTCGACGCAGGGAAGGCGACTGCGGGTACTCGACGGGGGCAAGCTTCATCCGCTCACGCATCTTGAGAATTGCGGATTGTGGACCATTGTTCGCGACGGTCTTGAGCGCCGTGGATGCAAGCTCAGTTGCAAGATTATCCGGGCCGGATTGAAGGCAATTTCGTTGATGGCACCGATGCCGGGTGAGGTGGCGAGATGAACGCCACCAAGACTGAAGCTCGCCCGTCATCACTGCCGATCAAGCCCGCCGGTATCCCCGCGCCGATGCGATCCGAACGCCGTTGGGTTCTGTGGGCGTACTGCTTTCGAGATGGCAAATGGGCGAAGATTCCGTTCGCCACGAATCACAACGTAGCGAAATCAAATGACCCGTCAACGTGGGCAACCATCCACGAAGCCGCCACGGCGTTCAAGAAACGTCTCTACAACGGCAGCGGCTTCATGTTGGGCGATGGCTACTGCGGCATCGACCTGGATGACGTTCGCGACGCGACCACTGGTCAACTGAAGCCGTGGGCAATCGAGGTCATCAAGGCCGTTGACAGTTTTTCGGAAGTATCGCCATCAGGAACCGGTGTGAAAATCATCGCGAAGGGATCGAAGCCAGATGGGCCATGCAAGGCGACACGTGATGACGGCTCGTCAATCGAGATGTACGGCAAGACGCGGTACTTCACGATCACCGGTCATCGACTGCCCGATTCGCCGAGTGAGGTTCACCAGCGGTCGGAGCAAGTCGCCGCAATTCATTCGACGCTGATCGTCGCGACGCGGAAACCCCGCCAAGTTGGTCAACCAGTTGTTGCGGGTGGGCGTCGGCCGACACGATCGCGCGGCGGACTGTCACCCGTGGAACGTGCGAGGCGGTATCTTCAAAAAAAGCCCGGTGCGATTTCTTTTCAATCTGGACACAACACAACGATGGTTGCGGCGAACGCTGTCGTCAACGGCTTCGCCCTGGATGTCGGCGAAGCGACTCCCTTGATTCAGGAGTGGAATCGGAAATGCGAACCGCCCTGGACCGATGCCGAGTTGCTGCACAAGTTGAACGACACCTTGAAGAACGGCGATCCCGAAGGACGCCCGCGAGGATGGAAGATCGACGAACGCCATCAATCGAACGGACAGGCGACAACATTCGCTCCCCTCACAACCGAAGCCGACCCGCTCGCGGCGATGAACTTCGGGGAAGTGGCGTCGGCGAACCTCGTCATCGACCCGATTCGGAACTTTGAAACGATATGGGTTGAAAACAAAAAGGGCGAGAAGGTTCCGAAGCCGTCCGCGTTGCCCATTGGCGTCATCGTAAATGACATCATGCAACGAACCGGCAACTGGCCGCGTCGTGTTGGCTCAATGCTGTTCG
>JAYTIB010000797.1:0-3202 GCA_043732205.1 Schlesneria sp.
ATGATGTGCGGACTGATGTTCGCCTACGGGTTTGACATCGTCACCGGCTTCGTGTCGACAGAACGGCGCGCAGCAGTCGGCGGCGGCAAAGTCCCCAGCGGCTTTGTCGATGTCTTCTGTGTCCGCTCTGAGCTGGATGTCGTGCTGCCCGAGTTGTGGCAACGCTACGAAGCCGACCTGTGCGATCTGGTCCGCATGGCTCAAGCGGGCCGGGCCGACGAAGCGCAGGGGCGGCTGGCGAAGCGCGTCGCCGATGCGCTCGAAGGAGCGCCGGCCACGACCGGCCGTCCGTCGCCGCTCGATGTGCGGATCGATAACGAGGCTCACGAAACCGCCACCGTGTTGCACATCCGCGGCGACGACACCATCGGCTTCCTGTACGAACTGACGAACGCGCTCACCCTGAGCGACGTGAACATCGAACAGGTGCAGATCACGGCCGAACAGGGACTCGCCTGCGACACGCTGCTGGTGACCGACGCCCGCCGGGGAGGCAAGATCCTCGAACAGGACCGGCTGCAGGAACTGCGCGCCGCCGTCGTGTTGATCAAACACTTCACGCACCTGCTGCCAGGGGCGCCCGACCCGACCGCCGCGCTGCTGCACTTCCGCAGCTTCCTGCGCGACCTGTTTCAGCGGCCCGATTGGTTCGAGCAACTGTCGTCGCTCGAACGACCGGAGGTTCTGTCCGCGCTGGCCCGGCTGCTGGGGGTCAGCGACTTCCTGTGGGAAGACTTCCTGCGACTGCAATATGCCAACCTGTTTCCGATCCTCCGCGACATGGTTGGTCTGGAACAGGCGAAGCCCGCCCCGCAACTGGCGGACGAACTGCGGGAGACCTTGCGATCCGCCGCGTCCGATGACGAACGCCGCCAGCGTTTGAACGAGTTCAAAGACCGCGAACTGTTCCGCATCGACATGCGCCACATCCTCGGTCGCAGCGGTGGGATCGAAGCCTTCGGCCGCGAGATGACCGACCTGGCCGAAGTTGTTGTCACCGCCAGCGTGGAGCTCTGTCGGACAGAATTGATCGAGCGGTTTGGCAGTCCGCAGTGTGACGACGGTCGCCCCTGCCGACTCGCCGTCTGCGCACTCGGCAAGTGCGGCGGACGCGAACTCGGTTTCGCTTCGGACATCGAGTTGATGTTCGTGTACGAGGCCGACGGTTCAACAGACGGTGACGAACCGATCGACAACGCCAGCTTTTTTGCGCGCCTGGTCGAAGGGGTCTGTCACACGATCCACGCCCGCAACGAAGGGATCTTTCGCATCGACCTGCGGCTGCGACCGTATGGTCGTTCGGGCAGTCTGGCGGTGAGCCGCGATTCGTTTCAGCAGTACTTTCATCTGGACGGCCCCGCCTGGCCCTACGAGCGACAGAGCCTCGTCAAGCTGCGGCCCATCGCCGGCGATCCCGACTTCGGCGGGCAACTCGTCGCATTGCGGGACGAGATCGTCTACACCGCGCAGCCTGTCGACTTCGCGGCGATTCGCGCGATGCGCGAGCGCCAGGTTCGTCATCTGGTCGGTGCGGAAACCTTCAATGCGAAGCTGAGTCCCGGCGGCTTGGTCGACTTGGAGTACCTCGTGCAGGCCCTGCAAATCTGTCACGGCCAATTGCAACCGGAACTGCGGACGACGAACACGCGCGATGCCCTGGAGCTGCTGTCACGTTTGAACCTGCTGAACGAAACGTCCCACCGGCGGTTGAGCGATGCGTATGCGTTCCTGCGCAATGTGATTGAATCGCTGCGCATGGTCCGCGGCGATGCCCGGGATTTGGCCGTGCCGTCGTCGAGTTCCGCGGACTTCGAATCGCTCGCCCGTCGCATGGGCTACGGCGGCAATTGGCAGCGCTTGCAGGACGATCTGACACGCCACGTGCAATCGGTCCACGACGCCATCCGCGCGATCTTTCCGTAGCGATCTTCGGTGCCATCTTCGGTAATCGCCAAGTCTCGTTTCCGGGAATCGCGGCGTCGGTCCGCGTCGCTTGCTTTGGTCCCAGCGCGTCCTATAATCCGGAGCCGTTCGGGAGTCCAAAATGCGCCGGCTGTCATCTGCATCCGAACTCTTCGGTGCCATGCCGGTGCGGAGATGCGGCTTTGCTTTTTCAGTGAGTCAACCATGCAGTGGTTGTGGAATTTTGTCGAGTGGCGTCGAAACGTGTGGGTCGCCGTCTCCACCCTGATGTCAGGGATGTGGGTGACGATGCGAACGATGCTGTGGACGTACCGGCGCAAGACCTTCACCGAAGTCTACGAGTACCCGGAAGTCCCCGTTCCCGTGAAGGCCCGTTATCGCGGCTTCCACCGCTACGATCTGACGACCTGCATCGGCTGCGACAAGTGCGCAGTCGCCTGCCCGGTCGACTGCATCTACATCGAAAAAGAAAAGAGCCCCGTCGGCAAGGGGTTCCGGGTCAACGGCTTCACCATCGATTACACCAAGTGCATGTTCTGCGCGTTGTGTGTCGAGCCCTGTCCCGTGGACTGCATCTTCATGGGCTCCAATCACGATCTGAGTTGCTTCAGCCGTGATGGTTGCATCGTCGACTATGCCAAGCTGCCGCTGGAAGTCGGCTGGGGCCAGGCGACGCTCAACCCCACGGTCGTGGCGGAATCCAAGGTTCTGTTCGAACCGGTTTGGGTCAAGGGTGAACCGAGTCCCTTCCAGTTCGCACCGAAGGACGAGTGATGCCCCGGCCGGCCCCGGGGAATTGGCGGCGGGATTGAACGGATGCTTTCACAAAGCTCTGGGAATGAGCGAAAGGTGGTTTGTTCATGAGTGCCAAACTGGCTCCCCGCACGCTATTCACCGTGGCCTCCGCCAACAAAGCGCTGCCACTGGTTCGGGTCATCGTGCAGGACATCGTTGATCTGTACACCGACGTGCGCGAGCGCGAACAGCGTCTGAATGCCCTGCGACGCGGTTCAACCGGCAAGGCCCCGCACGGGTCGGGCGATCCGTACTTTGAGGAAGTCGAACAGATTCGGACCGAGTTGGAACGGGACGTCGAAAAGCTGGAAGCGTTTGTCGAGGAACTCACGGAACTCGGTGTCGAATTCAAGGATCCCGTGATGGGGTTGGTCGACTTCCCCGGCACGATCAATGGACGGGACGTCTCCCTGTGCTGGAAGCTCGGTGAACCGGCCGTCGAGTTCTGGCACACGCACGAAGCGGGGTTTCAGGGTCGGCGGCG
>JAYTIB010000798.1:0-3199 GCA_043732205.1 Schlesneria sp.
CGTGGTTCGCTCCGCGAACCAACGTTGGTTCGCGGAGCGAACCACGACAATCTGCGACAGTTATTTCTGCGCCGATCCAAAGGGGAACGCCTCGTGCGCTCGCCCTCGCTTACGCTTCGGGTTAGTCAAGTAAGTGCCATTGGGGCGGTGCCTGACTCCGGACAAATGTTGTTCTGCACCCTTTCTGTGGAGCAGGCCGTCGGATGCGATGGCAAGGCTTCCGCCGTGCCGCCAACGCCGAAAACGGGGCTCGACAGGAGCCCCGCCCTGCGCGGAATCATCACGAATGACGGAGAACGCAAAAAGGCCCTGTTTTTACGGGGTTGCACGGGTGTTTCCGGCGGGCCGCGGCGTTGAGAATCAAGGGGTTTCCCAGTAGGATACGCCGCTTGGAAAACCCTGCCCGATCTGCTCGCTGCGATGCGGCAGAACTAATGGCGGGAAAGGGAGTTGCCGCATTCATTTGAGGGTGCGGCAAAGCCAACTGATTGACGTCTACGCGACCAAGGAGTTCTCGCTTGTCTACCGGTGACGGAACCCCACCCGCTCAGAATCTTCCCGCTGCCCCCGATTCCGCTGGAGACGAACACGATATTCATGTCGTGCCGGTCGCCATTCAGGACGAAATGCGGACGAGTTACGTCACCTATGCGATGAGCGTCATCATCAGCCGCGCACTCCCTGATGTGCGCGACGGACTGAAGCCGTCGCAGCGCCGCATTCTCGTCGCGATGAACGACCTGAACCTCGGTCCGAATTCCGGCCGCATCAAATGCGCCAAGATCTGCGGCGACACCAGCGGCAACTATCACCCCCACGGTGACGGTTCGATCTATCCGACGCTCGTCCGACTCGCGCAGAACTGGAGCATGCGCGAAGTGCTGATCGACAAGCAGGGAAACTTCGGATCGCTGGCCGGCATGCCCGCCGCCGCGATGCGTTACACCGAAGCCCGACTGTCGGCCATCGCGTCCGAAATGCTCGATGATCTCAAACGCGACACCGTCGACTATGTCCTCACGTACGACCAGCGCAACCGGGAGCCGGTCGTGCTGCCGTCGCGATTCCCCAACCTGATCGTCAACGGGTCGACCGGCATCGCGGTCGGGATGGCGACCAGCATCCCGCCGCACAACCTGAGTGAAGTCTGCGACGCCCTCGTCCGCCTGATCGACGATCCCGACTGCACGCTCGATGATCTGCTCGAATGCATGCCCGGCCCCGACTTCCCAACCGGTGGTGTCATCTGTGGCCGGTGGGGTATTCGTCAGGCTTACATGACCGGCCGGTCGACGATCACGCTGCGGGCCCGGACGCGGTTCATCACCGAGAAGAACACCGAGATCATCGAAGTCACCGAGATTCCGCACATGGAAACTCGTGACCGCATCCGCGAAAAGATCGAGCAGATCGTCAAGGACGAGCGGATCAAGGGGATCTCGCGCGTCACCGACCTGACCGACCGGACGCTCCCCGCCTGGCAGACCTGCCTGCACATCACCCTCAAACGCGATGCCGACAAAGAGGTCGTCCTCAACCAACTGTTCCAGTTCTCGCCGCTGCAATCGACCGTCAGCGTGATTCTGCTGGCCCTCGTCGGCAATCGTCCCCGGCTGCTGAAGCTGAAGGAAATCCTCGCCGAATTCATCCGGCACCGCGTTACCGTCATCCGTCGCCGCACCGAGTACCTGCTCGGTGAGTCCCGCAAGCGCAAGCACACCGTCGAAGGGTTGCTCATCGCGCAGATCGACCTCGACCAGGTGATCTCCACGATCCGCCAATCGCCCAGCCGGGCCGAAGCGAAGGAGCGATTGCAACTGATCGAAGTCCCCGGCCCCCTGATCGCGCGGGCCGTCGGTGATGCGGCGTTCGAGATGTTCCGAGAGGAATACGGCACGAAAGACAACTACACGCTGTCGGCGAATCAGTCCGAAGCGATCGTGTCGATGCAACTCGGTTCGCTCGCCAATCTCGAACGCGAGAAGCTGCGTGACGAACACGGTAAGTTGCTCGCCGACATCAAGGGGCACATGCATCTGCTCTCGGACGAAGCCAACATCCAGCAGGTCGTGCGCGATGACCTGCTGATGCTGAAGGACAAGTACGGCAGCAAGCGGCGGACCGAAATCAGTGACTTGGAACTGGGTGACGTCAACCAGGAAGACCTGATCACCGAAGAGCCGATGGTGGTGACGCTGTCGCAGCGCGGCTACATCAAGCGCATCCCGCTGAACACGTACCAGGCGCAGAACCGCGGCGGTCGCGGCATCACCGGAGCCAAGGCGGATGACGAGGACGCCATCGAGCACCTGTTTGTCTCCAGCACGCACGACTGGCTGCTGTTCTTCACCGATAAGGGGAAGGTGCTGTGGGAGAAGGTGTACAACCTCCCGATGCAGGGTCGTACGAGCAAGGGACGGGCATTGGTCAACCTGTTGTCGCTGCCCGAAGGGGACAAGATCAGCGCATGTGTCTCGGTGCGCGAATTCGACGAAACCCGCTTCCTGATCATGGCCACCAAGAAGGGCCTGGTGAAGAAGACTCCGCTGTCCGCCTACAAGCGGCCGACCAAGGGGGGCATCATCGCCATCAACCTGCGCGAGGGGGACGCCCTGATCGAAGCGATGATCGTCTCACCGAACGACAACGTATTGCTCGCCACATCCAGCGGGATGGCAATCCGGTTTGCGGCGACCGACGCGCGCAGCATGGGCCGCAACACCAGCGGCGTGAAGGGGATCACGTTGACCAAGGGCGCGACCATCATCGGCATGGTGCTCGCCGATCCCGCTCTGAGTTTGCTGACCGTCTGCGAGAACGGATTCGGCAAGCGGTCTCCGATCGGCACGGGAATCGTCGAGGGTGAAGAAGCCGCCATCGCAGAGGCTCCTCTTCCCGACGACGATGCGGTCGACGAAGCGGCATCAACAGATGAAGTCGCGTCAACGGACGAGGCCGCACTGGAAGAAGGTTCCGCCGACGAGGCTGCCGACGAGGAAGTCGACGCCGCTGATGATGCGGCCGCTGATGATGCGGCCGGTGGGGATGAGGCGACGGCAACCACCAAGGGCTACCGGATTCAACGCCGCGGGGGCAAGGGGCTGAAGGACATCAAGGTGACCGACCGCAACGGCCCGGCGGTCAAGATCCTGTCGGTCGCCGATCAGGATGAAGTGTTGATGGTGACCTCGGTGGGCAA
>JAYTIB010000799.1:0-8376 GCA_043732205.1 Schlesneria sp.
CGGCGACTGGCCTACCCGAAGAACACGCCGCTGAACAACCTGTTCCTGTCACTGCTGGACCGGATGGATTCCGGAGTCGACCAACTCGGCGACAGCACCGCCCGCCTCAAGGGCTTGGAAGGCTGAGTCTTGATCGGCGAGATCGTTCATTTCGCATTGTTCAACCGCGCGGGCAACGCCCCGCGCGTTCGGCATGAACGCGCCGGGCAGCAGACGATGCCCGCACACCCCAACGGATCGACGTTCAGCGGGCGACGGCCGACTTCCGAATGACGAGGACCACGACGCCCGCCCGGTCCGCTGCAATGGCTGGTTATCGCGGACAGTACCGGCACGAGGTGTTTAGATCAGCAACTTTTGGTCGATCGCCCGCACCACACCAATCCTCAAGTTCGCGGCGGTTCTCAAAGCAGACTTTGCCGGAGCGTTGGCGCTGTGCCTTCCCGTCGAGAACATATCCGACCGTGATACAAAGTGCTGAGTGAAGAGTTTGCTGTCCCTTTCGACCGCGGTTTTCCCCGAGCACAAGTCCATTCTGATGAACTGCTAGCCAAGCTTGGTAATCATGCTCTTCCTTGCCGGGACGAACGTGTTTCGGAAAGTGCTTCATTGGTCTTCCTCAGATAACTTGTTATTAGGCAGACCGGCCGGGTGGGCCGTGCCTGGAGCCGCTTTGGGCGAAGCCACGGAGACAGCCTTCAACTCAACAATCCGGGGCATCGCGAAGACGCTCCTGCCCCGCCCACCCCGCCGCCCGTCGTTACTGCTTGCCCATGAGAACGAGACAAGCCGCTGCGACTTGCGACACCGGCTGATTATCAGCATATCCGCCCTCGCCAGCAGCGGAGATTTCCCTCTCAAGCGCCACGGCGTGGTCCTTCACTTGATCCATTGACGCGAAAGAGATACCTCGTGATTTCGAGGTCGCGGTTACGAAGTCAGCAGCGGTTGCAAGTCGATTCTCATAAGTCGCAACTCGCCAGTCCTTCACCGTCTTCTTGTGCAACGTGCCACCGTCATACCAATTGAGTTCCGTCGCTGGCACTGACCGGGGCGTCGACGTGACGGGAGCCGGCGGCGAATATGAAGACGAAGATGACGATTTCGAGCGCGCTGGCGCTTCGGGCATTAACAGCCCCACTACGGCAAAAGCAAGCACGCAGGCAAGAGTACGGATTAGTGTGGAGTAGCGCCCGAGATCCGGCCATTGGGCGACCACCTGAGCCCAAACGGGCGGAAGAAGCAGCGCTCCCGCGACAATCAGAAACGGGGCTGTCAGCAACTGGGGGAACCCTCGCAGGCTTCCGAAGCCCGCCAAGATGAGCAAGACACCGCCGATCCAAAGCCACTTGGTCCGGTCAGGTTGTGCCTGCGGCACCGGAGAAGGCGGAAGTGAAATGGGCTGACGGAATGATCGGATCGGCGGCGGTATTGGTCGTGGTCGTGGTCGTGATGGAGGAGACAATCGCGCGAGACATTCGGCGCACACGACATGATTGCCGAGCACGTGGGGTGTTTCTAGGCGACCGATTTGTCGGCCGCAGTTGTCGCATGTCTCGCCGACGTTTTGCGTGTTGGCCATTGCTGCCCCTTTGCACGACGGCTGGGTGGCCGTGGCTGGAGCCGCTTTGGGCAAAGCCACGGAGACATCCATCAACTCAACAATCCGGGGCATCGCGAAGACGCTCCTGCCCCGGCCACCCCGCCGGGAAATCATGGTGATAGGCCGCCGGGTGAGCGGCCTATCATGGTATTCGGAGCCTACGTTGTCCGTTCTGTAGAAACAAGCCGTGAGGGCTGTGTCGTCCCGACTGGAAAACCGCGACCTGGGGCAAGCAAACACGTTCCGAACACGCCGCTGGACAATCTGTTCCTGTCACTGCTGGACCGAATGGACTCCGGCGTCGACCAACTCGGCGACAGCCCGGGACCGTAGTCCGGACCCCTTGGTCCGGACGAGGCGACGTACACGAACGCGGTGGTCAAATCACGGCAAACATAAGTGCTCGTCCGGACCAAGGGGTCCGGACTACGGTCACACTCTTGTCAGGCGTGTCATTTCTGCCCAGTGTCGGCGGATGGCTCTGAATCTGGCGGCGTTTGGTCGGTCGGGAGGCGCGGTTCGGCGCTCTTCAGCCAGCCCTTGCGCCAGAAGAAATACAGGAATCCGCCGGCGCTGCAGCACATCAGTCCCAGCGCCACCGGATAGCCCCAGCGCCAGTGAAGTTCGGGCATGTTGTCGAAGTTCATGCCGTACAGCCCGACGATGAAACTGAGCGGCATGAAGACGGTGGCGATCACCGTCAGGGTTCGCATGATCTCGTTCGTGCGGTTGCTGAGCTTCGAGTAATAGAAGTCGCGCAGGTCCGAACAGGTCTCGCGATAGACCTCCAGGATGTCGATCAGTTGCGCCGCGTGGTCGTAGCAGTCGCGCAGATAGACCTGCGTGTCGGCCGTGATGTGCGGATGCCCGCCCCGCAGCAGCGACATCATGACATCGCGGATCGGCCAGACGATGCGCCGCAGAAACAACAGGTCGCGGCGGATGAAGTGCAACTCGGCGAGCGTCTGTCCGATGTTGGCGGTCGCGGCGCGGGCGTCGAGGTCGTCCAGCAGTTCGCCGAACCGTTCCAGCACCGGGAAGTAGCCGTCGATCACCGCATCAAGTAATTCGTAAAAGAGGTAATCGGTCCCGGTATCGCGAATCCGGCCGCGCCGGTGGCGGATGCGTTCGCGGACCGGATTGAGACAGTCGCCTTCGAGTCCCTCTTGAAACGTCAGCAGAAAATCGCGCCCCACGTAGAAGCTGATTTGCTCTGTGACCAGCGGCGGTCCCTTGACCATCCGGATGACGACGAACAAGACGTCTTGAAAGTCGTCCGCCTTCGCCCGCTGATGCGTGTTGACGGTGTCTTCGAGAGCCAGCGGATGCAGGCCGAACTGGCGTCCCAACTGCTGGAGCACGTCGGCGTTTCCGAGACCATCGACGTCGATCCAAGTCACCGGCAGCTTGCCGACGATTCCCGCGGATTCGCCAACATCCTTCAACGGCCGCTCGTTCAACTCGTGCGGGCCGTACGTCATCTCGGTGATTTGCGGCTGGGGGGCGGCGGGATCGGCCGTCACCGTCCCCGGAACGGCCCCATGCACACCGCGCCGCTTGAGGGAGTATTTCGCATGACGATGCCGGGAATGCGACATGATGGGCTATGCCTCGTCCTTTCCGTGGATGCCGTACTCATCGAGTTTTTTCTTGAGCGTTGTCCGGTGCAGGCCGAGGACGCGGGCGGCCGATGTCACCTGACCGCGGTGATGTTCCACGACTGCCTTGAACAGCGACGGCTCGATCAACGTCAGGAATCGTTGATACAGTTCGGCACCGTCGATCGCCGTTGCCAACTGCGATCGCGCCCACGCCTCGATGAGCTGTTTCAAACCGTCGTCAGCATTCGCCGCTGCCGCCGCCAGAGACGGCATCGCAGCAGGGGGAAGATGGGCCGGCTCGATGGAACCTTCTCGCGCGAGGACCAGGGCATGTTCGATCGCATTCCTCAGTTCGCGCACATTGCCGAACCAGGGACGTCGTTCGAGTTCCGTCACCGTCGCGCGATCCAGTGTGGAACGGGCGATCCCGGATCGCGACGACAGGCGATCAAGAAAATGCTGCGCGAGCAGCGCGATGTCTTCGCGACGGTCTCGCAGCGGCGGCAACTCGAGTTCGAACGTCACCAGCCGGAAATACAGATCGTGACGGAACGAACCGTCGGCCACGCGCTGCCGCAGATCCTGATGAGTCGCCGAGATCAACCGGAAATCGGCGTGCCGCGGGGCTTCACCTCCCACCGGCCAGATCTCGCCGTGTTCCAGAGACCGCAGCAACTTCACCTGCAGCGCCAACGGGATGTCGGCCACTTCATCGAGAAAGATTGTCCCGCCATCGGCTTGTTCCAGCAGACCCTTGCGTTGCGCTTCGGCTCCGGTGAACGCACCGCGCACGTGTCCGAACAGTTCACTCTCGGCGAGTGACGGGTTGAGCGCCGCCAGATTGACCGGAATGAACGGCCCTTCCGCGCGGCGGCTGTACCGGTGAATGGCCCGCGCCACCAGTTCCTTTCCCGTCCCGCTCTCGCCCCGCAGATGCACGCACGCTGACGATGGTGCCACCAGCGCGACTTGTTTGAAGACCGCCTGCATGGCGGCTGACTTCCCCACGATCCGGTCCGGACTCAAGTCCGAGTCTCTCGGGTCACCCGCTTCCACCCCATTCGCCGCCCCGGTGATCCGGACGCGCGAAGCAGCCAGGGCGCGAGTGATCGTCCGTTCGGCAAGTTGCAGATCGAACGGTTTCACGAGGTACTCGAACGCCCCGCGGCGCACCGCCTCGACCGCCGTCTCCAGATCGCCATAGGCCGTGATGATCACCACGGGAATCTCGGGCGAGATCGCATGCAGTTTCTCGATCGCCTCCAAACCGGTCATGCCGGGCAGCCGCACATCGAGCACGATCGCATCCGGACGCGTCTTCGTGGCGGCCTGCAATCCCAACTCCGCGGAGCCAACCGCCTCGGAGGAATGCCCCAGGCGCTGGGCGAGCTTGGTCAGTCCCCAACAGATGCTTTGCTCGTCGTCGATAAACAGCAGGTGCGACATCGTGACGAGTATCGTCGGATGCACCACCGTCTGCCAGTCTGCGCCGCGTCCCGTCGCACGCGCGGTATCAGACTCTCGCCAGGCTCTGGGTGACGGGAGTTTTCGAGGCTCCACGACATCGCCTATTGCCGCAGGGGGACCACAGCAAGGCGTTTTCATATCGCCGCAATGCGAACGGCATCGCGGTGAATGCGGGCTTGGTGGTTTCGACCCGTGTCGCGCCCGCGGGGCGTTGCCCACGCGGTTAAACGACAACGTCTGATTGATGTCCGTTTGAGCGATAGAAGCCATGAAACAGCACGAGCGACTACTGACAATGACTCGGATCATCGAAGGCGTCCGCGTCGAGCGTGATCCGCGCGGGAGCCTCGCCAAACGACTGGAGGAACTGGTCCACTATCACGTCGCGCAGCCGTTTGAGGTCCGCAATCGTGACCACTTCGCACCACCCGCTCGCGGCGGCTCGAACCGCGACAGCGTCGGCTGACTGGCCAGCGGGTTCCCGCGTTTTCACTCTCCGTCGCACCGCGTCATCGGCGTCTGGTCGCAGATCAGTTGGAAAACCATATTGTGACGCAGCGTGTCGTGATCGTTCTGATCCTCGTACCCGGCGAGCATCCCGTAGACCCGCTGCCGCAGCGTCATCAGCACCGTGTCTTCGACGGCGTTCGGATCCCGCCGATCCCCAATCGCCGCCGCCAACCGCCCGGTGAACCCGATCCGCTCGTCAAACTGCCGCACCGGCAACAGTCCAGCATCGCTGCTGAGCGGTGCCACCGACACCTCAATCTGAACCGGCTTCAAGCCTCCAAACTCGTAGGCAAATCCCCACACACCTTGAAAACTCGTCGCGAGCTTCCGTGACAGCGAGAAAGTCGTCTTGCAACAACAACTTCAACGCTCTACGAGGCTCGTTCGTTTGACAAGCAATGAATAATCCGGGATAGTGCCCCCCGCAGACCTTCCACGCCAAAAGATTTTGGAAGGGGGTCGACCGAAACGGGCTGTGGCGCAGCTTGGCTAGCGCGCTTGACTGGGGGTCAAGAGGTCGCAGGTTCAAATCCTGTCAGCCCGACTAATTGCAGAAAGAAGCCCTTCGGCGCGAATGTCGAAGGGCTTTCTCATTTCACAGACAAGAGTTGCATCCACGAGCTTGCAGTTCCAACAGGCGATTTCGAGGATGCGACTCTTCGTCGCGTGATCAGCGGTAAGCCATTGCTCGCGAAGTGTTCGCGAAAGTTCGAATCCTTTCACGGCCAAATCGGCGCTTTCGTGGTGCGACCGGTCGAGTGCCTCTATGTTGAGCTTCAGCGACGCTTCGCGGTCGCATAGCACCGTCTACTTCTTGGCGAACGTGTCGGCATCAATCTCTTCGTTCAGCCGCAGATTCACCAAGCGGTCTTGCTGGCCCAGCACCGACGACAACTGCCGCTGGAGTTCCGACCGCTGCTCTTGAGCTTTCTCCTGCGAATCGCGTGTCTGCGAACGCAGCACGGCCCCAAACCACTCGCGAGCATTCGCATCGTCCACCCGCATCCAGTCGAAGACCGCGAGGATCTGCTCATCCAAGTCTGCTTCCGTCACGCGAACCCGAGGATGACCCTTGCGGTTGTACTTCGCACAGCGGTAGCACGTGTAGAACCGTTCCAGGGAGCTTGTCATTTTCGTTTTCTGCTCGGCCGTGATCGAATGAAGGCAATGGCCGCAGAACACGACCTCCCCGGCGTAGGTTAGTTCGTGGGAACGGCAGGCATGACCATCGAGCAGCGCCGGCACCCGGTTCCAGGTCGCCACGAATCGTTTCATGCCACATCCCCCGAGACAGCACATCAAACAAGCGTCCGACACTCATGATGATGTACGCGACGTCTTCGGCACTGGTGGACGGGAACGCACTACCGGGAAGTAGCCGGCTCCGACTTGGAAGCCAAAGTCGTGCGACTCCTCGCCCCTGGTTTCTACCGGCTTACCAAGACCGCCGTGGCCAACGTGCTGTTGTGCCTGCGATCGTGTCCACGAATTCCTTCGGTGAATTTCAATCTGTACCACGACCAGATCTCTCCGGCCCCGTCGTCGAACTTCCCATCGCGGGTGTGTTGGCATAGATTGATGCCCCGAACGCCGTTCGAATTGGTCCCTCAAATCGATGACTCCCCACGGAGGCCGCCTTGGCCGACAAGAAGCCCGACTTCGACGAATTTCTCGACAAGTTCCGCAAGCATCGCGAGTTGATGATCGAGGAGCTGCACAAGGTCATCATCGGGCAGGAAGCGGTGATCGAACAGATCCTCGCCGCCATCTTTACCGGCGGGCACTGCCTGTTGGTCGGTGTGCCGGGGCTGGCCAAGACGCTGACGGTCTCCACGATCGCCCAGATCCTGGACGTGCGTTTCAAGCGGATTCAATTCACGCCGGACCTGATGCCGTCGGACATCACCGGGACCAACGTCCTGGATGAGAACGACACCGGCCGCCGCGAATTCCGCTTCGTGGAAGGCCCGGTCTTCACCAACATCCTGCTGGCCGACGAAATCAACCGGACTCCCCCCAAGACTCAGGCGGCCTTGTTGCAATCGATGCAGGAACATGAAGTGACCGTCGGGCAGACGACGTACAAGCTGCCCGAGCCGTTCTTCGTCATCGCCACGCAGAACCCGATCGAACAGGAGGGAACGTACCCGCTTCCCGAGGCACAGCTCGACCGCTTCATGTTCAACGTGAAGGTCGACTATCCCAACCTGGCCGAAGAGGAAAAGATCCTGTCCGCGACGACCACCGGCGAGAAGCAGGAAGTTCGCAAAGTTCTGTCCGCCAAGGCGATCCTGTACCTGCAAAAGCAGATCAGCACGATCGAAGCCGGGCCGCTGACGATCAACTACGTCGCGCGGCTGGTGCGGGCCACCCGACCGGGAGACCCCACGTCCCCGAAGTTCGTGCGCGAACTGGTGGACTGGGGCGCGGGACCACGCGCCGGTCAATTCCTGATCGCCGGCGGCAAAGCAATGGCCGCGATGGACGGCCGGCCCAGCGTCTCGATGCAGGACATCCGCCGTGTCGCGGTCCCGGTCCTGCGCCACCGCCTGTCGACAAACTTCCAGGCCCAGGCGGAAGGAATGACCTCGGAAAGCATCATCGCGCGGCTGCTGGACGAGGTGCCCGAGCCGAAGATCCCGAAGTACGTTTGAGTCGCATGCGATCCACCCCCGAGTCCGATCTCTCCGCCATCAACTCGCCGAACCAGTCGCGCGTCGTCCTTCATCAGGCGTCGAGACGATCGCGACGTGACCGATGGGGTCGTTCTACAACGACGACGAACGCTCCGACTGCTGCCAGGCCGAACAATGTGTCCCCGTCCTGACGCAGACACCGTCCTGACCCGGATGATTCACGGCCTCGTAGCTGAGTTCGCAAGAACTCAGGTCGTGGTCCGATGATTTGCTGAATTCTTGCGAATTCAGCTACGGACAGCGCGGCTCTTCAAGGGACAGGAACAATCCGGGCAGGCTGGCGTCGTCGGTAGGGATCAACAGCCGACACTTCGATTCGCCGAACTTCCGTTCCATTTGCTGATCGACGTCTGGGGCGTCAACAAGCCGCGCGAGATCTTGGCGAACTCGCTGCCCACCCTGCAAACGCTCGCCCAGGACGAAAAGCTCGTGGGTGTCGAACATCTCCGCGCGTTCCTGGTGGCGCAGAGCCAGTCACCCCTGAAACCGGTCTCGATGC
>JAYTIB010000800.1:0-3193 GCA_043732205.1 Schlesneria sp.
TGCCGCCCCTTCAGGGCTTGGTATTTCCGGTAATCCACCAACCCAGGGCGGTGCCCTGGGCTGGCATAATATCGCCCCTTTGGGGCTGAAATCCCAAAAGGCGCAACTTCAAAAAGCGTCAGCGAGGGCGAACGATTCAAGGACCGCCGAGTTAAGTGTCCCGAGCGTTTGCCCTCGCTTACGCTGCGGGTTATTTGGCGCAAGCATCCTTCTGAGTCCCGATAAACGAAGCACGGCCTGCCGCGCGAGCGCGGCAGGCCGTGTCCCTGACATTGTCAATCATCGAGTGGGATCACTCCTTCGCACCGCCGGTGGTGGCTCCCTGCTTGGCGCCCCCCTTCAGCTTGGCCCCTTCCTTGATCGCGAACAGCGTGCTCTTGTTCGAGATGAACAGTGTGTCGTTGGCGACGATCGGCGTGCTGTAGATCGAGTTGATCATGTTGTTCTCGGCCAGGATCTTCATCTTCTGCGACAGTTCGAAGATGATGATGTCGCCGTCCTCATCGCCGACGTACACCTTGCCGTCGACAATCAGCACCGAACCCCACGCCGCGGCGAACATGTCGTGCGTCCAATAGACCACCGGCTTGCCGTTCGCGGTCTGCTTGGCGTCCAGGCAATGGACCAGGCCGGCGAAGTCGGCGATGAACAGCAGATCGTCCTTGATGGCCGCGCTGCCGATCGTGCGGTGCATCGTCTCTTCGAATTCGATCTTGCCGTTCTTGTTGCGGTCGACCGAGTCAAAGTGCCAGACGGCCCCCGCCTTCGGATTCGGCACGGCCTTTTCGCCCTTCTTGGTGTCCACGCACTGCAGGCGACGCGGGGGAATCTCCTTGCCATCGGCGCCGATCGCCAGTTCGAGGCTGATGTCGCCGCGCTTGGTTGGATCGATGCAGTAGAAGTGCCCGACCCCTTCGCCGTGCTCGGGGTCTTCGCCCACTCCGGTGTAGACGAGGCCGTCATAAAAGACCGGCGTGCCGATGATGTGGTTGCGGGTCGCGCGGCCGCCGAGCAGGTAGACCGATTCCTTCGGGTTGCCGTCGAACTTCCACAGCAGCTTCGGCCCCCCCTTGCCATCGCCGGCCGGGTCGAAGCTGTAGATCCAACCGTCACCACCGCCCATCACCACCTGGGCCTGGCCGCCCGCTTCGAACACGCAGGGGCTGGACCATTGCCCGTGCAGAATGTTCAGTCCCGGTGACTTGTCGCTCCAGATCAGCTTGCCGGTGTTCTTGTCGAGGCAGGCGAAGCTGGCGGCGTTGGGTGCGGGGATGGTCAGGTGTTCGTCATCGACGCCGTTGCCGGTGATGACGAAGCAGTAGTCGCCGACACAGGTCAGCGAGCACGCGCACATGTTGTGCTGGAACACGCCGAGCGCGCCCATCAGGTCGTAGCGCCAGACGATGTCCGCCTCGTCCTTGTTCTCATTCGGCTCGGCCTTGAACGGACCGTCGTTCTCACCGTCGAGGAAGCCCTCGACGTCCAGGCACAGCACTTCACCGCGGCTGGTGTTGTACCAGAGCCGGTCGCCGTCACAGAAAACCGTCGAGCAGATCCCCATCAGCGGCCAGTCGTTCACGCGGCCCGACGGCAGCTTGGGGGATGAGGACTGCCACAGGAACTTCCCCGTCTTCTCGTCGAAGGCGAGCAGACAGCCCAGGTCGACCTTTGACGGATAGCGTTTCAGGTAGCCGTGCGTGTTGTTGGTTCCAACGAACACCTTGCCGTTGGCCACGACGGGATTGCCATACGTCTGCGAACCGAGGGGCATGGCCCACAGCACATTGTCGCCGGTTTTCAGGTTCCACTTGTGGGGGATGTTCTTTCCCTCGGGCGTGTTGTTGCGATGCGACGACCCGCCCCACTGCGGCCAGTCATATTTGCCGACCTTCATCTTGCTGAGAATGTTCAGCGTCTCGTCGGTCGGGTTGAACTTGTCGGCGGCTGAGGCGACGAGGCCGACAGCGATGACGCAGACTGCGGCGGCGAGAGACAGAGACTTCATGACGGATTCCTTTGGGACGGGCTTCGAGTTGGTGTGGGGTTACGACTGAGCGCAGGCCATTGTGCCGGGGAGTGATTGACCGGTGACTGCGGAGTACAGCACGTCGGAATCGAGATCGGCCCCGTTTGGCCACTCGATGACGCCAAGCTCGGCATTGATGCGGACTTGCCGGAAGAAGTCGTCGGCCTGGAGCGGCTCGAAGACTCCGCGAAACGCGATGGACTCCGCAAGGTCGATCTCACCGTGCGAGCCATCTTCAAATTGCAGCCACAGCCGACGCTCGGCCAGCGGGCGGACGGTGACGACTTCGTGCGGCATGGGTTTCATTCCAACGGAGGAATCGGATTCATCGGCAGTTGCTGGCGGGCCAAGTCCCAATCGTCGCGAAGCTCGGACTGGTACACGCCGCCCACTCGGTCACCAGACTCAGCACGCGCGGCGACAACCTTCCGTCCAGGACAGACAGCGAGTCGATTTCAATCGACGCCGCCTGCGCGCCGTGGCGGACGTGGAAGTGTGGGGCGGGTGATCGTTGTAGTACATCGCGATGATCGTTCCGAAGAAGCGGCTGATTTCTGGCATCGGTGGCTGCTCGGAACTGTTTTCATTTCAGTGGTGGAGTTGTCTCGGATGGCGTCTGGCGACTGGCCCCCCTCCCCCGCACTCCATGGGGCGAGGGGAGGAAGAGGGTTCAATGACTTGTCGGTACGACCGAAACATTGTCGACGAAGATTTCCGAATCCTTCGCGTTGCCGAACAAGCCGGGGCTGCCGGTCAGGTTCGCCGGGGAGTCGGTCCATTCAATGGACCAAGCAGACGGCTCGGTGTCGGCCCGCTTCCACGCCTTGCCGCGGCAGACTGAGACCTTCTGGCCGTTGCGCTCTTCGACGGTGACGATCATCTTCAGCGTGTACCACTGACCCGCCTCCCACGCGAACGGGACTTCGTGCGACTTTTGATCGTGCGGGAACCAGGAGCTCAGCTTCAATTGCTGATGCGCACCGAGCATCGTCAGGCGGTAGCGCTGGTTGTTGACGCCGATGTCCGGCAGTTTCGAGTTCTTGTCGGCGTCGGCTCCGGCCGCGACATCGTTGGCGTAGAAGTCGGCCTGCATCACGTATCCCTTGGAACCCGGTTGCCCCAGCCAACCCTGACTCTTCGTTCCCTTGGGGATGGTGGTGATCTTGC
>JAYTIB010000801.1:0-3192 GCA_043732205.1 Schlesneria sp.
GCCCGTCTCGGCTTGGCATTCACTTTCGTCTGACGAGTGTTGTGACTTCAGCCCGTCGGCCTCATGACCTATGGAGGCACCAGCGATGTTTCTCAAAGCTTCCTATTCGCTACTGGCACTGGTGCTGGCGTGTCCTGCCAGCGTGTCGGCCGATGAGCCTCGCGCCGCGCGGGCTGCCGCTGTGCGGTTGACGACTGAGGAGCTGGCTCGGTGGATTGACGAGCGGTTCGCCGGTGTGTGGCAGGAGTCGAAGATCGCCGCGCCTGGTATCGTCGATGAGGCGACGTTTCTGAAGCGGGCGTTTCTCGATCTGACCGGCTCGATTCCCAGCGTGTCGGAGGCCCGCGATTTTCTGGAGTACTCCAGCGAACAGCGCCGCGGCGCACTGGTCGATCGCCTGCTCAATGATCCTCGACGCCCGGAAAAGTATGCGGAGCGAACGGCCGCACATTGGGCGACCCTGTGGCGGCGGATGATGGTGCCGGGGAATACGCCGGAAGCCCAGATGGCCGTCGGCCTCGAACCGTGGTTGAAGGAGCAGTTCGCCGCCAACGTGCCGTATGACGAACTGGTCCGCAAGCTGGTCACGGCCAGGAGCGACGGTCAGGCGATGACGGTGGTGAACCCGCGCTCGGGCATTCGCAACGGCGGGCCGACGCTGTTCTTTCAGGCCGTGGGCGGGAAGCCGGAGACCTCGGCGAGTTCCGTGTCGCGCATCTTCCTCGGCGTTCGCATCGGCTGTGCGGAGTGTCACGATCACCCGTTCGCGCATTGGAAGCAGAAGGATTTCTGGGGCATGGCGGCGTTCTTTACGGGCGTCAGCAACGGAACCGTGGGTGACTCGCCGGTTACGAAGATTCGGCCGGCCAACGGCACCGCCGAATACACCGCCGTGTTCCTGGGCGGCGAAGAGGCGAAGATCGCGAACGGCAAGACGTCGCGCGAAACACTCGCCGACTGGATGGTCTCGGAGAACAACACGATGTTTGCCGCAACGGTCGTGAACCGCGTCTGGCAGCATCTGATTGGTCGCGGGATGACCGATTCGGTCGATGATCTCGACAAGGCGTCACCGGCCGAGCGGCGCATTTTGGATGATCTCGCGAAGTTGTTTGTCGAGTCGGGATACGACCTGCGCTGGCTGATCTCCGGCATCTGCAAGAGTCAGCTCTATCAGCGCGAATGCATTGCATTGGAGGAGGCCGACGCCCAACCGCCACCCGGGCTGCGGCCGATCAAGACGCTTTCTCCGGAGCAGGTCTTCAATTCGCTGGAGCAAGCGCTGGCGCTGCCGGTCGCGCGCGCCGACGGGAGTGCCCGATTCAACGGCCTGCGCGATCAACTGATCTCGCGCATGAACGAAGCCGCGTCGAACAGCCCGGACGAGTTCCGGGCCGGCATTCCGCAGGCCCTGCTGCTGATGAACGGCCGGCTGACGACCGAAGCCACGGATCTCGATCAGAGCCGCACGTTGCGCGGCGTGCTGGACGCACCGTTCCTCGACACGGAAGCCAAGCTGACGACGTTGTATCTGGCGACATTCAGCCGCCCGCCCCGACCGGACGAAAAGAAGTTCCTGTTGGAGCACATCCGCAAACAGGACGGCGACAAACAAAAACAAGCCTACGCCGAGATCTTCTGGGGTCTGCTCAACAGTCCGGAGTTTGTGTTGGAAAAGTAACGAGTGGGAAATCTCAAATCCCAAGAACCAAATCCCAAGGAAATTCCAAATGCCAAATCCGCCGGGAATCCCAAATCAGACGTTTGGAATTTGAGATTTCCTTCGGATTTGGTTCTTCGGATTTCGGATTTTTAGGAGAACGCCATGTTCAACGATTCGCGTCGTGATTTCATCAAGCTGTCGCTCGCCAGCGCCTTTGGAGTGTCGTATTCCGGCTGGCTGCCGCGATTGGCTCAGGCGGCGGAGGCCGGAAGCAAAGCGGCGGGGAGCAAGCCGAAATCTTTCATCCTGCTGTGGATGGCGGGCGGCCCGACTCAGACGGACACGTTTGACCTGAAGGTCGGGCATCCGAACGGCGGGCCGTCGAAGGCGATCGAGACCGCGGTGCCCGGCATTCAAATCAGTGAGCACCTGCCGGGCGTCGCCAGGCAGATGAAAGACCTGGCGATCATTCGCAGCCTGACGACGGCTGAAGGCGATCATGATCGAGCGACTCGACTAATGTTGACCGGACATCGGCCGGGGCAGGAGGGTGTGAACTATCCCAGCCTCGGTTCGCTGTTCGCGAAGGAGCTGGGTGACGAGACGAACGACCTGCCGCACTATGTCAGCGTGTCGCCGTTTCGATTCGGCGATGCCGGCGGGCCGGGATTTCTCGGGCCGAACTACGCGCCGCTGGTCGTGTCCGGGGACAGCAGCGACCCGGAGGCCCGCGCCAATCTCACCATCGAAAACCTCAAGCCGCCGGCGGGAGTCACGAAGGAGTCGATGGAGCGGCGGTTCGAGATTTCCAAGTTTCTCCAAGACGACTTCGCCAACCGCGCGAAGGGGCCGTCGACGAAGGCTCACAAGTCGAACTTCGACCGCGCGATGCGGATGATCGAGTCCAACGCCAAGGGGGCCTTCAAGCTCGACGAGGAACCGGCGGAGTTGCGAGACAAGTACGGTCGCAGCCGGTTCGGACAGGGTTGCCTGCTGGCCCGGCGGTTGATCGAACGCGGCGTGGCGTTCGTCGAAGTGACGCTCGAAGGTTGGGACACGCACTCCGACAACTTCAACGCGGTGAAACGGCTGAGCGACACGCTCGACCCCGCGTGGTCCACGTTGATGGACGATCTGCGCGAACGCGGACTGCTCGAATCGACGCTCATCGTCTGGATGGGCGAGTTCGGCCGCACTCCGAAGATCAACGGCACGACCGGCCGCGATCACTTCCCGCTGGCGTGGTCCACCGTGTTGGGCGGCGCCGGGATCAAGGGCGGCCAAGTGATCGGCAGCACGAATGATGCGGGAACCGAAGTGAAGAGCCGGCCCGTCAAGATCGCCGACTTCTACGCAACGATGTGCGCCGGAATCGGAGTCAGCCCCGAGCACGAAAACATCTCCCCCGAAGGCCGACCGATCCCACTGGTCGAACGCGGCGGCAAGGTCATCGAGGAGTTGGCGGCAGTGCCGGAGGGGAAACCAAAATCCCAAGAACCAAGAACCAAATCACAACAGTGAAATCTCAA
>JAYTIB010000802.1:0-8361 GCA_043732205.1 Schlesneria sp.
CGATCATGCGTTCGCCGGAATTGGGACGCGTGGTCAATTCGTCCAGACGGACGTTGTCCTTCAGCAGGCCGATGAACCGCTCCAAGCGTCCGCCGCGGGCATCGAAATGTTGCTCGACGATCGCCTTGTCGAACAGGCCGAATCCGTGGGCGGCCACGACCTTTGGCCAGGCGTACCCGTCATCGCGTTCCTGCCACAGCGTCATGATCTCGGGGATGGCGGCGGTTCCCGCGGAGGTTCCACCGACGACGCCGCCCCGCACCAGCACGTTTCTCAGCAGTTGCTGAAACTTCGTCTTCTCGGGGAACTCGGCGACAAAGCGATAGTTCAACCGGCTTTGAGCCCCGCCGGAAAACCAGACCCCCGTGGCATCGGCCAACGGCTTCACGAAATCGGCGTCGTCCGCGTCATCGGGATCGTCCGTGTAGAGGAACTGGAATTTGCGGATGCGTCCCGAGTCCAGGAGATTGACCCACGAACCATACCGGCGCGAGACCGCGGTCAGAAACTCCTCTTCCGAGTCATAGTCGGTGGGCCGAAAGCCGGCCGAGGGGACGAACACGATCGAGGCGTTGCGTCCACCCGCGAGTTCGACAAAGCGGTCAAACGTGTCCTGGCTGATGCCGCCACCGCCATGCAGGACGACCGCACCCGGCCGCTTGGGATCAGCGGGCGTTGGCAACCCGAGCAGGCTTTCCTCAGCATGAATCACGGTCACTGCGCAGCACGACCAGACCAGAATAATTGCCATCCCGATTCGGTGAAGCATGAATACCTCCTGATTGACGGCTTCGGATGCGAGGTCCGTCCGTGGATGCAACCTAACTTTCCGTCAACCGAACGGGGCGGACTCGTCGTCATCCGCCGAATGTCTACTCGATTCATGCCGCGGCGGACACTGGAATCTGACAATTGCCAGAACGGCGTCTTGAGACTGCTTTCGTCGGTGGCAGGCGATGGCGGCAGAAAACAAGAAAAGAAAACCCCGGCTGAAGAACTCAGCCGGGGTCTGATCAGGGCGGCCGCAACGCTTGGGGGTTGGTCTTCAATCAAGCGACCCCACTGAGCTTGTCTCGGTGGCTCGCGGGCTTTTGCACTACGTGACGCGGCATTGCAGGTGATCGCGGTCGTAGAGCAAGAAGCCGAATTTCCACCGAGGCGAGCTCGGTGGGGTTTGGGGAGTTCGCTTGATTGAGGTTTAGTACTCGCGCTTCGTCTTGATGCCGGGCGCGGGGACCGGGTACTTGCCGTCGGCGCCGGCCACCAGCGGGGCTTCGCCATCGAGGACCAGCTTGTCGACGTTGGGGGCGAATTCGTGCTCGCAGTTGAGCATCTCGTCGTAGGTGATGACCCGGCCGGTGTGACAGGCCATGCGGCCCATTGACGTGACCAGGCTGGCCTCGGCGCCGCGCTTGACCTCGTTGTACGGCAGATCCTGGCGGATCGCGTTCATCAGGTGGTCCCATTCCAATTGATAGGGGCTGATCCGGTCCTCGGCCTTCCAGATCGCTTCGCTCTCGGTCATCTTCTGACCCTTGTAGATGCGGGCCTTGGACGGCCAGTGGCCCGAGGCCGAGATCGTGGCCGATCCCTTGCTGCAGTGGGCGTGACTGGCGAACTCGGTCGCCGCGCCCGGCATGCCGCGGCCTTCGAGGAACAGCTTCGATCCGTCGTCGAACGTGTATTCGACGCTGTACACGTCGAAGTTCTGATCGACATAGTCGCCGCGGTAGTGCCGGCCGCCGTAGCCCTTGGCTTCCACCGGCCAGATGTTCTTGTCATCGCGATCCTTCATCCAGCAGCACTCGTCGATGTTGTGGATCAGGAAGTCGCTGTATCCGCCGCCGCTGGCCCACAGGAACGCATGGAAGTTCCGAATCTGGTATTCGAGTTCGTTCTTGTTGGCCGGCTTGGGTCCGACGAACGCGGAGCCGGTCGGACCGGAAACGCGGTAGGCGCGCAGGGCGATCAGATCGCCGAGATCACCGTTGCGAATGCGCTTGGCCAATTCACCGCGGTCCGCACAGTGGCGGCACATCAGTCCGACGCCGACCTTGAGGTTCTTCTTGAGCGACTCTTCATAGAGCGCCAACATCTTGCGGGTGCTGGGGCCGTCGACCGTGATCGGCTTTTCCATGAAGACGTTCAAGCCCTTTTCGATGGCGTACTTGAAGTGGACCCAGCGGAAGGCGGGCGGCGTCGTCAGGATGACCACGTCCCCCTTCTTCAAACTGTCCATCGCGTTCTTGTAGGCGTCGAAGCCGATGAACTTGTGATCTTCGGCGACCTGGACCAGTTCCTTCTTGTCGCTCTTCAGGCTGTCGTGACTGGATTTCAACCGGTCGGGAAAGGCATCGGCCATCGCCGTCAGTTTGACGGGACCGACCTTGGTCGAGAGGGCGTTCTGAGCCGCTCCGGTCCCGCGTCCGCCGCAGCCGACGAGCGCGATGTTGATCGTGCCGCTCTCGCCGGCGTAGACGAACTGCGGCAGGGCGATTCCCGCCAGGGCCGAGGCTGCGGCGAGTTGCCCCGACGTCTTCAAAACCTCGCGGCGTGTCAGGCCGCTGCCGGTGTCACTGGTGCTGGTGTTTTCCACGGTTGATGTCTCCTGGGGTGAGTGCTGCGGGGGGCCGCGGGGAAAAGCCACGGGGCCAAACCGTTCTGGAACGGATGCGGGCAGACGCCGTTTTACCGCCATTTGCCGTTGTACGCGAGTGATCGGGATTCCACAAAAAAAGCCCCGGACATTTCTGCCCGGGGCTTTCGATTGGCGACGTGATGTCCGTCGGCGTCAGTTTTCTTCCGGCTTGGCTTCGGTCTTGTCGTCCTTCTTTTCCTCCGGCTTCTTTTCTTCCGGCTTGGTGGCGGCAGCCAGCTTGACCTTGAGCGCGGCGACTTCGTCGTTGGCCTTCTTCAGGTCATCACCCGATTTCGCCAGGTCGGCGGCGGACTTCTTCAGATCGTCCGTCGTCTTCTTCAGGTCGTCGGACGCCTTCTTGAGATCACCGGCAAGTTTGCCGCTTTCGGCCTTCGCGGACTTGGCTTCATCGACGGCCTTCTTGGCCAGTTCCATCGCGGCCTTGGTTTCCGCCTGAGCGGACGACACCTGCTTGGCGGCATCAGCCTTCGCTTTGGCGGCATCGTCTTTCGCTTTGGCCGCGGCGACTTCCGCGTCCTTCTGAACCTTTTGCGCCGCGAGCATGGCGTCTTTGGACTGCTTGGCGGCAGCCTGTTGTTCCTTGGCGTCTTTGGCCGAGGCCACTTCGGCGGCGCGCGCCTTGTCGCGCTCGGCGATCGCCGCGGTGCTTTCCCCCTTGGCCTTGTTCAGTTCGGCAACCGAGGACTTCAACTCGTCCCGCAATTTGGCCAACTCGACCTGCAAAGCCGAGCGTTCCGCCACCAGCGAATCGCGTTCTCCCGTCACCTTGGCCAGAGCGGCTTCCGCCTTGGTGGCGTCGTCCGCGCGCCGAATGGCCTCGTGGTACGGCAGCAGCGTACCCTGGCAGCAGCGTGCCTGGATGTCAGCCGCGACCGGGTCGACGCAGCGTCCCCGAATGCCCGCCGCCGAGGCACTCTGCCCCAAGCCTGTCAGAACCATCAGTCCGAGTGCGAATGTCCGTGTTTTCATGGGGATCTCAGTGCCTTTTCAACAAGAAAGTTCTCAATGCCGCTCAAAGCCAACCAGACCGGAGCACGCGATCAAGCATTGTGTCAGGAGGTACAGCTTACCAAATCGGCATTTTTTGACACCTGTCCAGATGCCAACAGAAACTCACCCGATTTTGCCACGTCTCGCGAAGGAACATCCTGATCCAACCGTTGGGACTGTGTCTGCGTTGCCGATGGTGGCGGTCGCGACGGCAGAATACGGATCGAAACCGGGCGTTGCATCTGTCTCGTTCTGATTTTCGGCTCTCTGCCATTCCTGTTGAACAACACCGGCGAGCGGCAAGGCGATAGCCCAATGGCACTGACTTTACCAACCCGACGCGTAAGTTTTGAAGTTGCGCTGTTTTGGATTTTCGCCCCAACGGGGCAGCCCTATGTCAGCCCAGGGCAAGCGACCAGCGGGAGCGCCGCCCTGGGTTACGACCGTCACGGATTTTTGAGCCCTGAAAGGGCGGCCCTATGTCAATCAGATGAATAGTGCCGCCCCTTCAGGGCTTGGCATTCCCACAAATCCGCCGACCCAGGGCGTTGCCCTGGGCTGGCGTAACATCGCCCCTTTGGGGCTGAAATTCCAAAAGGCGCAACTTCAAAATGCGTGAGCGAGGGCGGGCGACTGCGGCCATTCCCCGCCATTCCCTCGCCGACACTTCGGGTGACTTGGCTAAATTCAGTGCCATTGCGCGCTAGCCGCCGTTCTGCGGGAATTCACCGTCGGCTAGCGCCTCGCCGCTCACGTCGCACAAGATTCAACACGAATGGCGGACGCCCCCTCGTTGAGAAACCGGAACTCGAACATCCGCCGCCGGCCGAATTTCCCGCGCTCGTCAACACCGATGATGTCGCTGCGCTTTCGGGCGCGCTCCCGGCAGCTTATCATCCGCCCGTCGTACGCGATCGGGGCCAGAGACCCGCGGTCCTTGGAAACTGTTTGAACGCCCGAAAGGAACATCATGTCCGCCGGTCTTTCGCCCGATCAACTTGCCGAGCTCCGCCAATTCGATTCGCCGACGATCTGCAATGCCGTCGAACTTTGGAATCTGCGGCCGAGAAACACCGGCTACATGAATCCCTCGATCAAGGCCTGCTTTCCCGCCTTTCCCCCGATGGTCGGTTATGCGCTGACATCGACGTTTCGCAGCATGGCCCCGCCGCGCGGTGGTGACGTCTACGGCAGCATCGGCGCGCAGTTGGATGCGTTCGCCGACATCCCCGGTCCGCCGGTGATCGTGTTCCAAGATCTGGACGAACCGTGCGCCTCGGCCACGTTCGGCGAAGTGATGTGCTCGACCTACAAGCGATTTGGTGCGCAGGGCCTGATCACGACGGGAGCGGGGCGAGACCTCGCGCAGGTTGAGGGCTTGGGCTTTCCCGCGTTCACCAACGGTGCCATCGCCGCGCACGGGTATTGCCACATCATCGCGATCAACGTTCCCATCACCGCGGGCGGGATCACCCTCTATCCCGGCGACCTGTTGCACGGTGACTTGAACGGGGTGACCACCATTCCGCCTGAGATCGCGTCGGAGGTTCCCGAAGTCTGCCGCGAGATCGCCCGCGCGGAAGCGATCATTCTCGACTACCTGAAGCAGGCCAACGTCACCGTCGCCGGTTTCAACGCCGCCCGCAAAGACTGCGGAGACGCCATCAACAAGCTCGGCAAGAAACTGCGCGGCGAGTGACCGGCAATTGACCCGTACGACGGACATCCAAATCCGTCGCATGACAACAGTCCATCGCACGTCCACAATTCACGACCATTCGGACGCACGTCCCCATCACACGTCCCCACCACTTCCCCTTGATGAATCGGAGTTATCCATGAAACGGACTGGAAGAATCTCGTTGGCCTTCGGCCTGATGCTGTGCGGCATCGTCGCACTCGGTTGGACCTGGAGTTGGGCGCAGGGCAAGGCCAAGCAGGCCGAGCCATTGGCGCTGATCCCCGCGGGCACGGTGCTGCTCGCCAGTTCGGATGGTGACGCCGCGCATCAGGCGGCGTGGGAAAAGACCGCGGCGTATGAGGCGTTTCGAAAGTCGGGCCTGCTCGACACGTTGACCAAAATGGTGCGCGAAGTGTTGGAGCAGCTTCCCGACGAGCGGGCTCATGCCGCGGTCGAGATCTTCGAGTTCGTCAACCAGAACGGCCTGACGATTTCGATCGGGTTTGCACCCGGCAACGGACCGGGCATCCCATACCTGACCGTCGTCGCTCACAACGCCGGTCCGCATGGCGGTGCGCTCGACCAGTTCGTCGAGGCACTCGGGCCCGATGCGGAATTGAAAATCGAAAAGAGGAATCCGGGGGGAACGGTTTCGCGAGTCGTGCTGCCGGGCACTCCCAATGTTGAACTGGGATGGTGGGCACAAGGCGAGCATCTGGTCTTGGTGTTAGGGGTCGGTGCCGTCGATGCCGCGATCGCCGTCGCAGAAGGCAAGAGCCCCAACTTCGCCGCGACTCCCCAAGGAAAGAAGCTGGCCGCCAAGCCGACGTTTGACCGGACGGGATTGTTCTGGCTCGACTTCGCCGCACTGCGCGGCCGGTTCGGTGACATCCCGCTGCCGTCTCCACAACAGCCGACGATCACCGATGTGTTGAAGACGCTGGGGCTGGACAAGCTCAACAGCGTGCTGGCCCAGTCCGGTTACAAGGGACGCAGCCTGTGGTCGACAGTCGATGTCGATGCGCCGGGATCTCGGAAGGGACTGTTGGGTCTGGCCGATCCCGCGACGACGATGTCGTTGAGTGATCTTCCGCCGTTGCCCGTCAGCCATGTCGGATTCTTCGCTCAAAGTCTGTCACTGGCTGACGCCTACGACAAGCTTTTGGAAGTGGCCCGCAACGTCGCCAATCTCGGGCCCCCGGAGGCCACGGAGCAGCTCGACACGCTGCTCGAACAAATGCCCGAGTTGCTCGGATGCGACCTGCGCAAAGACATCCTCGCTCCGCTCGGAACGGTTCAATGCATGTATTCCGATTCCAATCAGGGTCTGTTCGGTGCCGACTACGGCCTGATCGTTCAAATGAAGGATGCCGCCAAGCTGCGGGCGACGGTCAAGAAACTGCTCGAACGTCTCGCCGACCAAGTGCCGGCGGAATTGGTGTCAGGTGTTGAACGGGACAAGCACGGGCAGAAGCTGATCACGCTGCAAGTCGGCGGCGGCTCCTTCAACCCAACGATCTTGATCGACGACAAATGGCTCTGTGTTGGCGCGTCGTCACAGACGGTCGAGGCTTTCGCGCTGCGGTTGAAGGGGGAGTTGCCCGTCTGGAAGCCGGATGCGGAGACCGCCGAAGTGTTGACGGCAGTGCCGAAGAAGTTCTCCTCGATCTCGATCGCGTACCCGCGCCCCATGATCCGAGGACTGGTTGCAGCCGCCCCGCTGCTGATGGGATTTGCCGAGGCCGGGGTCACTTATGCCAGCCGGTTTGGCGTCATTCCACCGATCGAACTGAAGACCGGGGCGATCGATCTGCCGCCCGCCGAACTGGTCGTGAGGCCGCTGTTTCCCAACGTCTCCTGGTGCGTCGTCGATGAAGCGGGGATTCATCTGACCACCCGCAGTTCGGCACCGGCGATTCCCTTGGTGGGCGGAGCCGACGGGAGTTCGGTGGCGGTCGTGGCGGTGCTGGTTGCGCTGCTGCTGCCGGCCGTGCAACAGGCGCGCGAAGCGGCCCGGCGGACACAGTCGAAGAACAACCTCAAGCAAATCGGTCTGGCGATGCACAACTTCCACGACACGTTCGACAACTTTCCGCAGGGGACCATCCCCAGCAAGAAATTGAAGCCCGAACAAAGACAAAGTTGGCTGGTTCCGCTGCTCCCGTTCATGGATCAGGCGCCGCTCTACAACCAGATGAAGGTCGATCTGCGGGAGTCCGCCGAATGGGACAGCGATGATCTGCAATCCTCGATCAAAGTGGTGATACCCAGCTTCCTGAACCCTTCGAACGCGATCGGGTTCGTATTTGGCGAACCCGCCACCACCGACTACGTTGGCTGGGCGGGCGTTGGCAAGGATGCACCGACCGAGAAGGCCAAAGCCGATAAGAAGGGGATCTTTGGATACGACCGGGTGACGCGCATCCAAGACATCACGGACGGGACGAGCAACACCGTGATGGTCAGCGACGCCGTGGCCAAGACCCGCGGTCCGTGGGCTCAGGGCGGTCCATCGACGATCCGCGCGTTGACCACCAAACCGTACATCAACGGTGACGACGGAATCGGCAGCCCGCACACGGGCGGCCTGCACGTTCTGTTTGCGGACGGTTCTGTGCGATTCATCTCAGAGAATATCGACGCCAAGACACTGGAAGCACTCGCGACCCGTGCCGGGGGCGAAGTGGTCAACGACTTCTGACGAACCGACTCTTCAACGGGTGCCGGCGTTTCCAACGCCGCTGCCATCGTGGCCTTTACGCGGGATCACGGTCACTTCATCGTGACCGTGGTCCGCTGTGTTTCTGGAGCTTTCATTGGCCCATCGTCGCGGAGAAGTTCAACAAACGGTCAGTCAATGGTTCAGAATCCGAAACCCACTTAGCGGCGGTGCATTGTCTACTTCCGAGAATTGCACGGTGTGTCGCAGCGCGAGCGGTCTCTCCTTGCCACGGCCTGATATCACAGATTCGCCTTCTCATTCGCGCTCCGTTTGATTCGCGCGGACCAAATCGATTTCCGCGCGAATCAA
>JAYTIB010000803.1:0-3188 GCA_043732205.1 Schlesneria sp.
AGGGGCGGCCCGATGTCCATCGAATGAATAGTGCCGCCCCTTCAGGGCTTGGTATTCCCGACAATCCGCCAACCCAGGGCGTTGCCCTGGGCTGGCATAGCACCGCCCCTTCGGGGCTGAAATCCGAATCAACATGACCAGTGCAAACGTGGGATTTCTGGGACGCGGTTGGCGGTTTCCCATCCGTCCCGATGCGGGGGGCAACCTGCGACTGACGGAGCAGGACGAAGCGGTCCGCAACAGCATCTTCCTGATCCTCAGCACCGCACCCGGCGAACGGGTGATGCGGCCGGACTACGGCTGCGGGATTCACGATCTCGTGTTCGAAGCGAACACCCCGACGCTGCGGGGGACCGTGCAGGCGATGGTGCGCCGCAGCCTGGTCCAATGCGAACCGCGCATCGACGTTCTGGACGTGCGCGTGGACACGCCGGTCGACACCCCCACGCACCTGATCATCCGCATTGACTACCGGCTGCGACAGAACAACGCGGTCTTCAACCTGGTCTATCCCTTCTATTTGCAGGAATCGTTTGGTTAGGCGAGCGGCAGATGAACATTTACCCAAATACAAGCACGATGCGCAAGCGAGTGTGCCTGAAAACTCACTCGCTTGCGCTGCGTGCTTGTAAATCTATTCCTGCCGCTCGCCTTAGCGAATCACCATGCCGTTAGAACCTCCGCAACTCGACGATCGCCAGTTCGACGACATCCTCGCCGAGGCGAAGCTGCGCCTGCAGCGATACTGCCCCGAGTGGACGGACTTCAACGACAGCGATCCCGGCATGGCGCTGGTGCAACTCTTCGCCTGGCTGACGGAGCTGATGCTGTTCCGCATCAACAAGATTCCCGAACTCAATTACATCACCTTCCTGAAGATGCTCAAGCTGGAGCGCCGCGAGGCCCGGCCGTCGAAGACGCAGGTCGTCATGACCGTGGGGATCACTCCGAAGCCTCAACCCAAGCCTGTGCGGGTCCGGTCCAAGTTCTTCGTGACGGCGGAAAACGGGGACGCGCTCACGTTCGAAACCACCGAGCCGATCGATCTGATCCCGTATCCGCTGGATGCGGTCCAGGTGTTCGATGGCCTGCAATTTGAAGACTATTCCAAGACGAACGAGGCGGGAACCCAATCGCTCCGGCCGTTGGGGTGGACGCCGCAACTCGCCAACGCCCTCTATCTCGGCTTTCATCCGGATCAGGGCGCGGGCAATCAGGGAGTCGGCGAGGCGGTGTTTCCCGGGCGCATGGTTCTCTATTTCTTCTTCCCGTTGGGACGGAAGCCGGTAGTTCAAAACGACGGCAACACGACCGTATCCGGTCGGGAGTTGCCAACTCTGGTCTGGGAATACCAATCGAAGTTTGACGCTCCCGATGGCGCGACGTTTGATCCCGACCGCTGGCGGCCGTTGACGGTGATCGACGACTCCACGAAGTCACTCACCCGCCAGGGTCGGGTTGTGCTGCGTGGTCCGGGTGCGGATTGCCGGGCCACGAAGTCCCCGAAGCCGACGGATGAAGAGTCCCGTTTTTGGATTCGCTGCCGTCTGGTGGGCGGGACTTATCCGAAGGAGGACATTCCGGAAATCTCCTTCGTGCGCGGCAATGTCGTGGAGGTGGAGAACCGGTCGACAATTCAGAATGAAGTGGTGGGGATTGGCGATGGAACGCAGTCCCAATTCCAGTTCAAGAACCAGCCCGTTGACAAGGACTCCCTGAAGCTGGTGCTGGTCACTGACGGCGACGGGAGCGAGCAACCCTGTCAGTTGAAGGGCGACCTTTACGATTCGTCGCCGGACGATCTCGATTTCACGCTGAATCCCAACAGCGGTGAAATCCGGTTCGGAAACGGCAAACAGGGTCGAATTCCAGGGGCCGGACAGACGCTGATCGCCACGTCGTACTTGGCGGGTGGCGGGTCAAGCGGCAACATTCGGGCGGACTCCATCAAGGATCCGCCGCTGGGCGTGTCGGGGTTGGAATCGGTCACCAATCCGCGACCCGCCGCCGGTGGGATGGACGAGGAGCCGTTGAAGGATCTGTTGGATCGCGCGCCGCGGGTGCTGCGCGGCGACGCGCGCGCGGTGACCAAGGATGACTACCGCCGCTTTGCGGAAGAGATCCCCGGCGTTGGTCGCGCGATCGTGCTGCCGCAGACGCTGGTTCGGCACCCCGGACTGAAGATCCCCGGTGCCATTACTGTCGTGGTGATTCCGCAGGCGCCGATCCGAGACCTCACCGGGCAGGAAGGACCGCCGAAATTCCTTCCGCCGACCGAGTTGCTCAGCGCGGTGTTCGATCGTCTCGATGAGTGTCGACCGGCGGGAACGGAACTCGACGTCGTCCCGCCGCGCCTGCGCGAACTGGAGTTGAAAGTCTCGGTGACTCCGGCACCGGGGATCTCGGAGAACCAGGCGAAGGACCAAGTCCAAAAGGCGCTGGAGCACTACTTCCAACCTGTGGACGATCCAACGGTTCTTCCCAGGGTTGACCCCGCAACCCACCAAGCCGCGAAGGCCCAGGCCGCCCGTTGGGAAATCGGAACGCCGATCTATCCGAGTCGCCTCTACGAAGTGCTGTTTTCCGCGAAGGACTCGGACAGCAACAAACCCCTGATCCAAGACATCGCGGAACTGGTCTTGAAAGACTCGGGCCAAGTCGTACTGCTCGGAAAGTCCTTGGAACCCGACAGGGATGAACTGCCTCACGTCCGCATCACGGTGGAGATCACTCCGGTCACCGGCAGGAGGCGCTCATGATCCGCACCGACAACCAACCGCGCTACTATCCCGTCAAGCTGGGGAGCGAGGCACAACCCAAGGGGACGGACTCCCCGACAGCCATCGGGGTGACCGTCGACTCGTTCGGCCTCCGCCTGTCCCCGGCCGAATTGAAAGGCCCCCTGGCGCTCGATTCCCACGATGGAAGCGTCGGACGGATCGTGCTGCCACAGGGCTTCGCGGTCGATGCAAAGGGACGCTGCTACTTCGCCGAGCGTGCCACGGGGGTCATCTGGTTCTTCGATCCTCTCGGGCCGCGTGTGACCGATCGACCGTTCCGCCGGATTCTGAATTTCCCGACGTCAACGCCGTCGGATGAACCACGGCCTCTCTGGTCACTCGCTGCAAACTCCGAGTCGCTGTTCATCATCCGGCCGGATCACCGCGGGCTCGTCAGCGTCGCTCTCG
>JAYTIB010000804.1:0-3184 GCA_043732205.1 Schlesneria sp.
CGGCGTCTTCTGGCCCTTCGGAATGAGCGATGTGTACTTGCGGTCCTTGGTTCGCCTTTCCCACTCGGCTTTCGCCGCGACCAGATGTTCGGGTTGCTCGAACAGATCGAGAGCGCTCGTCGCCATCACTTGAGCCGCGTAGATCACACCTTTCTCGCCGATGCTCGATCCGATCGCCGCGACGTTCTGCCAACTGTGGCCCGGACTGCCGGACGCGAAGCAGGTCGAGCGGAATCCGCCCGTCGGCACGAACCAACTGAGATCGCCCACGTCGGTCGAACCTTTTCCTCCTTCGGATACCGCCGACAGCGGATGGACGGTCTCATCGAGTGCCGTGGAGAAGGTTTTGCCGAACTGTTGCACGAGCGGTTCTTGCAGCCGCCGTGCGAACACCTGTTCGTCGGCCGTGAACTTGGGAGGCGGCAGTCGCTTCAAGTTGCGATGGATCAGCTCGGCGAGCGGCGTGTTCTGGAGCAGTTCGTGACAATCGGTGTCGATGGCGACGCTGAGCTTGGTGCGCGTCATCAGCGCTGCGCCGCGAGCGATATCGTTGAGCCACGCGAATGCCGCCTCGACATCCTGGTGGTCGTCCGACCGCACGTAGTACCAGACGGTCGCGTTCGCCGGGACCACGTTCGGCGCGCCGCCGCCGTCGGTGATGACGTAGTGAACCCGGGCGTCCTCCTTCAGATGCTCGCGCAGGTAGTTGGCTCCGACGTTCATCAACTCGACCGCGTCGAGAGCACTCCGTCCCTGATCGGGGCTGCCCGAAGCATGAGCCGCCACGCCTTGAAACGTGAACTTCGCCGAGACCAATGCTTTCGAGCCGCCGTCCCAAACATTGTTCTTGGAAGCGGGATGCCAGTGCAAGCAGACGTCCAACCCCTCGAAGGATCCGTCGAGCAGCAGGTAGACCTTGCCAATCGTGGTCTCCTCCGCCGGAGTGCCATACAACCTCAGCGTGCCGGGAATTTTGTGTTTCTCCATCGCGGCTTTCACGGCGAGGGCCGCTCCGAGCGAACCGGTTCCCAAACCGCAGTGGCCGCAGCCATGACCCGGCTTCCCCTCTTCGACCGGCTCCTGCGTGGGTGAGATTTTCTGAGAGAGATTCGGCAGCGCATCGAACTCGGCAAGAATGCCGATCACCGGCCGGCCACTGCCGTAACTGGCGACAAAGGCGGTGGGCATGTTCGCCATGCCGACGCGCACGTCGAACCCGCCCGCTCGCAACTTCTCGACGAGCAGCGCCGAAGAACGCTTCTCTTCGAGGCCGACTTCGGCGAACTCCCAAATCTGGCGGTTGATCTGCCTGAGTTGAGGCTCACGATCGGCGATGTCCGTCAGCGCGGTCTGATGGCTCGGACGCAGCGGCGCGTCGTCGCCGAACCCGGTACTCGCAAGCACGGCGTTGACGCACAGTGACAGAGCACACAACCAGACATTTCGTGACACGATGACCTCGCGAAAGAGAGTTCGAGAGAGACGATGCGGACGGACGCAATTCTTGATTCGTAGCACAGGCTGCCCGCTTGTGCGTCACCGGTGGAGACACAAGCGGACAGCCTGTGCTACGAGAATCTGATCGCATCCCGCGTGAACCCAATCAGTTCGGCATCCCGAAAAAGCGTGGTCACTGCTGATGCGACGGAAGTGCGGCCGCATTCTGGCACTCGCTTCGCACTTCCACAACGCGGCGCGAGACGTGCAGCCCTCGAAGGCTGTTCGGCTCGTCGATATACTTCGGCCCGCCATCCGCTTCCGGCAGTCACCGCCAGAGGCTGAGCGTCATGGGATGACATCAATTTCGTTCGCAAAGAGGGCAGCACTGCATGGCCACGCAACAAGAAACCTTTCACGACAAGTTGAACTCGTTGGTTCGTAACTATTGGTGGTGCTGGCAGCCCGAGGTGGTGACGATCTTTCGTGATCTCGACCCGGTTCGCTGGCGACAACTCGACCACAATCCTCTGCTCTTACTCGATGAATTTACTCCGGAACGGTTGGAGCAACGCGGACGCGAGGCCGTGCTGCACTCGCGCGTCAACTACGCTTATCGACGCTGGCAGGAATACATGAACTCCAAGCAGACTTGGGGAGACGCGCACACCGGTCTGTTGGGGCACAACCCGGTGGCCTACTTCTCGGCGGAGTTTGGCATTCACGAATCGCTGCCGAACTATTCGGGTGGCCTCGGCGTACTGGCTGGCGATCATTTGAAGAGTGCCTCCGATTTGGGCATCCCTCTCGTGGCGGTGGGCCTCTATTACCAAGAAGGCTACTTTGTTCAGCAGATTGACGCGGCGGGTTGGCAAACGGAAGTCTATCCGTTCGTGCAGAATACTCGTCTGGCAATCAAGCTCGCGAAGACTCCCACGGGCGAAACCGTGCTGGTGAAGGTGGAGACCCGCAACGGTGCGATTCATGCCCAGGTGTGGCAGGTCGATGTCGGGCGGATCAAGCTCTTTCTGCTCGATTGCAACGTCGAGCAGAACACGGCCGAAGACCGCAAGCTGACCGCTCGTCTGTATGGGGGAGACCAGCGGATCCGGATTCGGCAAGAACTGGTCCTCGGCATCGGCGGCGCGCGGGCCTTGACCGCGATGGGTTATGAACCGAGCGTGATCCACATGAACGAAGGGCACTCGGCCTTCGCACCGCTCGAGTTCATCCGGATGCGCATGGTCGATGATGGTCTGTCGTTCGACGCCGCGATGCAGAAGACGGTCTGGCACTGTTGCTTCACCACGCACACGCCCGTTCCGGCGGGACACGATCGGTTCGACTGGGGCTTGTTCGACGAGCACCTCGGTCCGATCGCCGATCAGTTGGGCATTGGTGCCGGAGGTTTGGTGGGCCTTGGCCGCGTCGATCCGAACAACGCCACCGAGCCCTTCTGCATGACCGTGCTGGCGTTCAAATGCAGCCGTCGCGCGAACGCCGTGTCCAACCTGCACGGCGTCGTCAGTCGGCGCATGTGGACCAGTTTGTGGCCGTGGCGCAGCGAAGAGGAAGTCCCGATCGGCCATATCACCAACGGAGTGCATGTGTCGAGCTGGCTCGCGCCACAGATGAAGTTGTTGTACGACCGCGTGTTGCCGCTGGAGTGGCATGTGCGATCGGGCGAACCCGCCATCTGGGCCGGTTTTGAAAACGTGACACCCGGTGAACTGTGGGAGACGCATCA